>DATKQG010000095.1 GCA_035532835.1 Candidatus Dormiibacterota bacterium | reverse complement strand
GAGGACGGCCAGCGCGAATACTGCCAGGGTGGTAAGCGTACGGGTCTGCATATCTGCTAGACTAACAGATCGTGAACGATTTCAAAGCGACTGACGACGCGGGCGCGATCGTCGTAGGCGGGGGCCATGCGGGCGTAGAGGCAGCGCTCGCCTGCGCGCGCCTCGGGGTGCCGACCCTGCTCGTGACCGGGACGCCGGAGAAGATCTGCACCCTCCCCTGCAATCCCTCGATCGGCGGGAGCGCCAAGGGGCAGCTGGTACGTGAGATCGACGCCCTGGGCGGCGCAATGGGGGGCCTGGCCGACCGCTCCAGCCTCCACGCGCGGTTTCTGAACGAGAGCAAAGGCCCGTCGGTGCGGGCGCTGCGGCAGATCATGGACAAACCGCGCTACGCGCAGCAGGCGATGGAGTTACTGCGGGCGCAGCCGGGGCTGCGCATCGTGGCGGGGTTGGTCGAAGACCTGATCGTCGAGAACGGAGCCGTGCGAGGGGTCGTGTGTACCGACGGTTCGCGCTATTATGCGCGGCGCGTCGTCCTCGCCACCGGGACGTTCCTGGGCGGCAAAACTTTTCGGGGCGAAGTGGTGCAGGCGGAGGGCCGCTTCGGCGAAGCTCCCGCGACCGGGCTGGCGCTGGCGCTGCGACGCCTGGGCTTTCCAACCCGGCGCCTCAAAACCGGGACGCCGCCGCGCGTCGACCGCGCGACGGTCGATCTTGGCGACATGCATCGCCAGGAGCCGAGCGAAGAGCCGCTGCTGTTCTCGTATGCGAGCGAGCCGCGCTTCGCGGGGCCACAGCTCCCGTGCTACCTCACCGAAACCGGCGAGCGCACGCATGCGCTGGTCCGCGAGAATCTGCATCGCTCGCCGCTCTATGGCCTCGATCTGATCGAGGGCATCGGGCCGCGCTACTGTCCTTCGATTGAAGACAAGGTCATCAAATTCGCGCACAATCCCAGCCACCAAATTTTCATCGAACCCGAAGGCTGGGACGAGCCGACGCTCTACGTGGGCGGTTTCTCCACCTCGTTGCCGGCGGAGGTGCAGCTTGCGATGTTGCGGACGCTGCCGGGCCTGCGTTCGTGCGAGATGCTGCGTGCCGGCTACGCCGTGGAGTACGACATGGTGCCGCCGACCGAGCTGCTTGAAACCCTCGAAACGCGGCGGATCGCCGGGCTCTACCACTGCGGCCAGCTCAACGGCACGTCGGGCTACGAGGAGGCGGCTGCGCAGGGGCTCATCGCGGGCGCCAACGCCGGGCTCGCCGCGCTCGGGCGCGAGCCGCTCCGGCTCTCGCGCAGCGATGCATACATCGGCGTGATGATCGACGACTTGGTGAGCAAAGGGGTCGACGAGCCGTACCGGATGCTCACCTCGCGGGCCGAGCATCGGGTGATCCTGCGCCACGATAACGCGGATACGCGCCTCACCCCTATCGGCCGAGCGGTAGGATTGGTGAGCGATGGCGCGTGGGCCGCGTTCGAGGAGCGGCAGGGGAAGCTCAAGGGCGCGATCCGTACGGCGGAGCGGGTGCGGCTGGTCGCCGGGCAGATTGGGGCGGAGCAATTTGAGGCCGGGGCGACGATCGCGGACGCTCTGCGCCGGCCGACGTTGAAGTTTGGTGATATCAGCGAGCGCTTCGAGCCGCCGCTCGACGCTGAAACCGGCGAGCGCATGACGATCGAAATCAAGGTCGCCGGCTACGTGCGGCGCGAGGAAGTCGCGATTGAAAAGGCCGCAAAATCGGAGCGCATCGCGATCCCCGAGGCCTTCGAATATGCCACAATCTCGGCACTCTCGCGGGAAGCCCGCGAAAAGCTGACGGCGCAGCGGCCGCGCACGCTGGGAGGCGCGTCGAGAATACCGGGCGTGACGCCGGCCGACGTCGCGATCTTGAGCCTCTATGTCCGGCGCGAACAGGAGGCTGCATCGGCATGAGCGAGCAGGCCGAGCTTGAGAGCTTGCTCTTGGCCGGCGGCGTCCCCGCCGCCCTCGTGGCGCGCCTGGCGCGGTATGCCGCCATGGTTCTCGAGGCCAACCGTCGCTTCAACCTCACCGGCGCAAAGACGGCGGTGGATTTCGCTCCACACGTGATCGATAGCCTGACGGTCGTGCCGTACCTGCGCGGATCGCTGGTGGATATCGGGTCGGGAGCCGGCCTGCCGGCGATTCCGGCCGCGATCGCTACGGGAATTCCGGTCACTTTGGTGGAGACCACGCTGAAGAAAGCGCGCTTCCTCGAAGAGATGCTCGCCGCGTTCGATCTTGAGGGAGAGGTGGTCGCCGTCCGCGCGGAAGTTGCCGCCCACGATCCGCGGCTGCGCGGCCGATTTGAGAGCGGGACGGCTCGAGCCGTTTCCTCGGCGCCGACCGTGGCGGAATTATTGCTGCCGTTCCTTGCGCCGGGCGGCGTAGCGGTACTGCAGCGCGGGCCGGCGGACGAGCGCGAGGCCAATGCGTTGGCGGACGCGGCCCTCATGCTGGGCGCCCGCCAGGAACGCGTGATCCCGCTCGAAGGCGGCTGCAGAATCGTACTCGTTCGAAAAGAGAGCCAGACGCAGATCCGTTTCCCGCGCAGGGTCGGCATCCCGGAGAAACGCCCGCTCTGCCTGTAGGGCGAGGGGCCGGGCTACGAGCTTCGCCCTTTGACCGCCTGTAAAAAGCCTTCGTAGAGCGAGCCAGCCAGCGGCTCGGAGAGCGACATGCGCTCGGGGTGCCATTGGACGGCCATCATCCATGGCTTGCGCAGGGGAGCGCTCCAAGTGAGCGCTTCGATCGTTCGGTCCTGATGCCAGGCGATCGCTTTGAGGCCGGTCCCGACCTTATTGACGGCCTGATGGTGCGACGAGGTTACCGCAGCCTCGCTCGTGCGGGCGAGGCGCCCGAGTGCGCTCGTGGCCTCGACCTGAACCATGTGCCGCTCGTCGTCGCGCAGAAGATGGTCGGCGGCCGTCTTCAAATGCGGGACCAGCATGCCGCCGCGATAGACGTTGAGGAGCTGCATGCCGCGGCAGATGGCTAAGATGGGCAGCCGCCGCTGAAAGGCGCTCTCCAGCATGACGAGCTCTTGCTCGTCACGGCCGGGGAACGTCTTGCAAAGTCCTTCGGGGTCGCCAAAGCCGTACCGTTGGGGCTCAACATCTGCTCCGCCGGTAAAAATGATGCCGTCGAGGGTCTCCAAAAAATAGGGCTCGAGCGGCTTCTCGGCGCTGGCCATCCAGAGCGGGACGATTTCGAGGCCGGCTTGCTCGGCAGCAGCAAGCAGCGCCCCTAGATAGAGGCGATACTTCGGCGTACCCTGATCGAAACTCAGGCCAATCCGCATCCTTGCTCCCTTCTGCGGCCTTAGAAAGGGCCCTCGTTTTGCTAAAGTGATCGCGGCCACGCTCATACTCTAGTCTGATTTTGACTTGCGGCGGAAGGGCCATCGAGGCTGGGGCTTAGGGGTCGCTTGGTCTGGGCCCGACAGGCACTGTGAAAGCCAAGACTCGGAGCGGGCGGAGACCGGCGGTTCAATCGCTCCAGGAGCCAGGGGATCGTTTCACGTGGAACCTGATTCCGCCTGAGGCGCAGGGGGCACCCAGTATCGAGCTTCATGCTAAAGCGTTACCTTTACTAGAGCGGACCGCTTTTGATGTATGGGCTTACCCCATGCAAAAAGAAAACTCACCCACGGGCGCCGGTGGTACGTCTTGGACTGGCTAGCTGACGGTTGGCGGTCGAGTCCGATGCCTGCGTGCGCTGGAGAGGCTGAGTTTCACGTGGAACGAATGCAATTGCTCTGAATCTTTCTTCCCTTTGGTTTGTCGTTTCACGTGGAACGATAGCCGGGGGGCCGCAGCTTCACGGGGAAAGAGAGGGGTGATGTTTCAGCCCCTCCCGATGGATCTTCAGCTTTCCACCATTTTGCCGCCGGGATCGCTCTATGCCGTCGGTGGACGCGTGCGCGACGAGCTGCGGGCGGAAATCGACGGGATCGAACGTACGGTCAAAGACCTCGATTACGTCGTCACCGGAATAACGCAAGAGGAGCTTCGCGAGCGCCTCGCCTCAATCGGGCGGGTCGATCTGGTCGGCGCGCTCTTTTCCGTGCTCAAGCTGACCCGCGACGGCATGACGGTCGACGTGGCCCTGCCGCGCCGCGAACGCTCTACGGGCCATAGCCACCGGGATTTCGACGTCCAGGGCGGCCCCGACGTCCCGCTCGAAGACGATCTTGCGCGGCGGGACTTCCGTATGAATATGATCGCGCGGTCTCTGCCAAGCGGGGAAATCATCGATCCGTTCGGCGGCACCGACGATACCCGGGCGCACCGCATCGACATCCTCACGCCGCGAACGTTCGAAGAAGACCCCCTGCGCATGCTGCGGGCGGCTCAATTCGCGGCCCGGTTTTCATACGCGCTCAGCGAATCGGCGAATGAAGCCATGCGCCATGCCGCGCCGCTGGCGGCGACGATCTCCGCCGAACGAGTTGCCGACGAGCTGAACAAGCTGCTCTCGTTGGCTCCCAAACCATCGACCGGCTTCGAAATCCTCCGCCGGACCGGCGTTCTGGCGCACGTATGGCCAGAGCTGCTGGAGGGCGTCGGCATCGAGCAGAACGAGTGGCACGCGTACGACGTGTGGTTCCACGGCATGGCATCGCTCGATGCTACCCCGCCGGGCGACGCCCTCTTGCGTCTAGCGGCGCTGCTTCACGACGTCGGCAAACCCCGTACTAAAGATGGACCGCACTTTTACCGGCACGAGCAGGTGGGGGCGGATTTGGCGCGCGGGATGCTCCTGCGGCTCCGTTTTCCCAATGAGACGGTGCAGACCGTCGAGCATTTGGTGCGGCAGCACATGTACGGGCAGGACCCGACGCTTACCGATGCTGCCATACGGCGCTTTATCCGCCGGATCGGCGTCACGCATCTAGCGCGCCAGTTCGCGCTCCGCCACGCCGACATCGTGGGATCGGGCTTGCCCAAACGCGACGATAGCAACGAACGGTTCGAAGCGCGGGTCTGGGCCGAAGTGCGGCGCAAACCCGCATTTTCGATTGCGGACTTGCGGGTAGGCGGCCAGGACGTGATAGATGCTCTGCAGCGTGCCGGGGTCGTCGGTGCTGCCTATCGCGGCGACGCTCGCGTCGGCGAAATTCTGCGCTGGCTTTTTGAGCAGGTCACGGACGAACCGGAGCGTAACGACCGCCAGACCCTCCTGGCGTTGCTCGATCAACACGTGGCCCGCTCGGGAACGACGAGCAGCTAAGGAGTTTGTTTCACGTGAAACAGCGGGTTTTTCTTTGAGTCGCATTATCGCCCTGGTCAATCAGAAAGGCGGCGTCGGCAAGAGCACGACGGCCGTGAATCTTGGCGCCGCGCTCGCCGTTCAAGGGCAGCGCGTTTTGGTTGTCGATTGCGACCCGCAAGGTAACACCACCACCGGATTTGGGATCGACAAACCTTCGGTCAAACTCGATATTTACGACGTGCTCATGCAAGAGGCGTCGATCGACGACGTGATGCTGCGTACCGAAATCGATCGCCTGATGCTCGTCCCCGCAACGATCAATCTCGCCGGCGCGGAGATCGAATTGGTGTCGGCTCTTTCGCGCGAGACGCGTCTGCGTCAGGCGCTGCTGCCGGTTGCCTCGCGATACGATTTCGTCTTGATCGATTGCCCGCCGTCGCTAGGATTGCTTACCGTGAACGCGTTGACGGCCGCCGAAGAAATCGTCATTCCGGTGCAGGCTGAATTCTACGCGCTCGAAGGCCTCTCGCAACTAACCAAGGTGGTGCACCGCGTGCGCGAAGCGCTCAACCCGACGTTGCACGTGAGCGGCGTTCTGGTGACGATGTTCGACGGGCGCACGCGCTTGGCGATGGAAGTGCTCGACGAACTCGAGCGCTACTTCCCGCAGCAGATGTTTAAAACCCAAATTCCGCGCAACATTCGGCTCTCCGAAGCGCCGTCGTTCGGCAAACCCGTGATCTTGTTCGACGTGAAGAGTCGCGGCGCGCAGGCGTATCTTTCGCTTGCGAAGGAACTGGCGGAATCGGTCGGAGCGCACGCATGAGCGCACAACCGCAAAAACGCGGCCTCGGGCGTGGCCTGGGCGCACTGCTCGGAGACGCTCCGGTTCCGACGACGGCGACGCCCACCGAAGCGCACAATGCCGTCCGCGAAATTCCCGTCGCGCACATCAAGCCCAACCCGTTTCAGCCGCGCAAAACGTTCGACGCGCAAGCGCTCGCGGATCTCCAAGCATCGATCGGCGAGTACGGCGTGCTCGTGCCGATTTTGGTACGCAGGCGCGGCGACACCTACGAACTGATTGCCGGCGAGCGCCGCTGGCGCGCGTGCGCCGCGCTACGCAAGGCGACCGTCCCGGCGATTCTGCGCGAGAGCGACGATCGCGACTCGCTGGAAGTCGCCATCGTCGAGAATTTGCAGCGCGAAAATCTCAACCCGCTAGAAGAAGCGGCGGGCTTCGCGCACTTAATCGAAGAGTACGCGTTCACGCAAGAAGACGTGGCGAAGCGCTTGGGCAAGAGCCGCCCCGCAATCGCGAACGCGTTGCGGTTGCTCGCGCTTCCCGATGCGATCAAAGCGATGCTGGTCGACGGCAGAATCACCGCGGGCCACGCGCGCGCGCTGCTCGCCGCGCCCGAATCGCAACGGCTCGCCCTGGCGCAGCGCTCGGCTAACGAAGGCCTTTCGGTGAGAACGCTCGAGCGGCTCGCCGGCGCCGTCACCACGCCGCTCGCCGCCAAAGCCGCGCCGAAGTTGCGCGATCTTTCACCCGAAGAGCACGATTTCGAATCGCGATTGCGCGAACGCCTCAGCGCGCACGTCGCGCTGGTTCGCAACGGTAAAGGCGGCCGCATCGAGATTCGTTTCGGTAACGAAGGCGAGCTGATGCGCTTAGGCGATCTGCTCCTCGCCGACCGGGAGTAACCGCGGCGATGCTCATTCCTTTCACGCGAATCGTCGCGGTTGCGATGTCGGGCGTCCTCTGCTTCGGCGTGATCATTCCGCTCGCGTTGCGCCGCCACAACCCGCTGCTCGCGGCCTTCGTTGCGGTGGTGTTCGCCGGCTATTTGGTGGCAAACGTCGTGCTCTACTTGCGCATGAGAAAACGCGCGTGACGCGTGCGCAGCGAGCCGCACGTTTGCGCGGCATTTACGCGATCGTCAACGAAGGCGAACGCAACGTCGTTGCCATCGCGCAGGCGGCCTACGAAAACGGCGTTCGCGTGGTGCAGTATCGCGCCAAGGCCGGCATCATCCACGAAAACGTCCGCGCCATACGCAAGCTCGCGGAAAAACACGAGGCGCTCCTCATCATGAACGACGATTGGCAAGCTGCGGTCGCTCTCGATTGCGACGGCGTGCACTTGGGGCCGGACGACACCGGGTTTCTCGACGCAGCGCCGGTGCGCGCATTGCTGCGCGAACGGCTGATCGGGCTCTCGTGTGGTACGCGTGCGGAAGCCGAACGAGCGGACGCGATGGATATCGATTACCTCGGCGTCGGCGCGGTGTTCGCGACGGCGTCAAAAGCCGATGCGGGCGCACCGATCGGCATCGATGGGCTGCTGCAGGTGGCGAACGCGACGCGCCTCCCCGTCGCCGCGATCGGCGGCATCACCGTGCAGAACCTGCCGTTGGTGCGAGGCTCCGGTGTGGCCATGGCCGCGCTGATCGCGGCGATTACCGGGGCGGCCGACCCCGCCATTGCGGCGCGCGAGCTCGTCGCCGCCTGGAACGCCGAAGCGTAGCGCGATGAGCGGGCCCGTAGTCCTCTCGATCGGCACGACGCATCCGTGGAACGTTGCCGGCGTCGGGCTCGATCTCCGAATCGCGCAAGAGTACGGCGTGCGCGCGCTTACCGTCGTCGCGGCCGTGAGCGCGCAGGACGCGCGCGGCGTCCACGCGCTGCAACCGCAGCCTACGGCAATCGTTCGCGCGCAGATGGAAGCGGTGCCGTGGGATTGCATCGGCGCGGTGCGCGTCGGTGCGCTCGCGTCGGCCGATGCGGTATTTGCCGTCGCCGAAGCGCTCGCCGCGCACCCGCAGATCCTCGCGGTTGTCGATCCGGTGTGGAGCGCCTCGCTCGGCGGCGCGCTCTCCGACGATGCGGCCATCGAAGCGCTCCGCGATCGGCTTGCGACGTTGCCGAACGTCATCCTTACCCCGAATCTTTCGGAAGCGGCGCGCCTCGTCGGCCTCGAGCGCATCGAGCGCGACGATATGGAACGAACCGCCGAGCAATTGCGTGCCCGCGGCGCTTTTGCCGTGATGCTCAAAGGCGGCCATCTCTCCGGCGAACCGGCCGATATCCTCGCTCACGGCGGCGGCACCGCGATCTTCGCCGGTGCGCGGATTGCGGGTGAGATGCGCGCGACCGGTTGTACCCTCGCGATGTCGCTCGCGTGCGAAATCGCGCGCGGCGTTCCACTTCTGGATGCGGTAGCTGCCGCTCGCGGGTTCGTGAGGGCGAAGATTGCCGGGAACCATCGCTTTGAAGGCTTGCAGACCGCGTATTGAAGCGAGGCGCTGGAATAGCAAAGGGGCCGATCTTCAATCGACCCCTTTGGTAGCTCAATGAGCTGCTTTCGCAGGCGGTAATTCGAGTATAGCACGGTTGGCATGAGCGCTGCTTTTGGAATCGAATGACGGTGAGGTTATGACGGTAAGCATGGGAAACAAACCGCGAGTGATGTCGGGGATGCGCCCGACGGGCGGCCTGCACTTGGGCCATCTCGTCGGCGTGCTCACGCAGTGGGCGAACTATTGCGACACCGCCGACGCGTATTTTGAGATCGCCGATCTTCACGCGTACACCACCGGTTTTGCCGACCCGCAGCTCATTCGCGACGCGCGTATCGAGATGGTTGCCGTATGGCTGGCCGCCGGCGTCGATCCGCAAAAATCGACGATCTTCTTGCAGTCGGCCGTTCCGCAGATCAGCGAATTGCAGGTACTGCTTTCGATGATTACGCCGGTGTCGTGGCTGGAGCGCGTCCCAACCTATAAAGGCCAAATCGAAGCGCTGGGCCAGGATATCGCGACCTATGGGTTCCTCGGCTATCCGTTGCTCCAACTCTGCGACATCGCGATCGTGCGCGGCGAACGCGTGCCGGTCGGTCGCGACCAAGTCGCGCATTTGGAACTGGGGCGCGAAGTGGTGCGCCGCTTCAACCATCTCTACGGCAACGGCGACGAAGTGCTCGTCGAACCGCAGCCGACGCTCTCGGAGTTTCCCGAAGTTCCGGGTACCGACGGGCGCAAGATGTCGAAATCGTACGACAACGCGATCCTCATCAGCGACGACGAGGAGACCACCACCAAGCGCGTGCGCTCGATGGTGACCGATCCGCTCAAACTGCGTCGCGGCGATCCGGGCCGCCCGGAAGTCTGCCCGGTGTTCTCGCTGTGGAGATTCGTCAATCCGCTCAAGCTCGACGGCATTGCCGCCGAGTGCCGCTCCGGCGCCCTCGGATGCGTCGCCGACAAAGGCGATTTTGCCGAACAGCTCAATGCATACTTGCGGCCGGTGCGCGAACGCTACCGCACGTACATGCAAGACCCCGGCGAAGTCGAGCGCATCATCGACGAAGGCACGCGCCGCACCCGCGAGATCGCGGCCGACGTCCTCGGCGACGTGAAACGCGCGATGAAGTTCTAATCGAAAGGCTGCCGCTTCTCTGGACCCTAGGCAAATGAAGCGCTGCTATAGCGTACGCCCTTACTTGCCACATTGACAGCACTATGTCACGGAGGTATGCTGTCAGCATGGTGAAAAAAATGGTGTATTTGGAACCCGCGCAAGAAGAAATTGTAAAGCGCCTTGCACGCGAGGGGAACACCTCGGAAACAGATGTGATCCGGCGAGCCATTACGGCCTACGGCGGCGCGAACGCGGCGAAGATCGCCGCCGATACGCGCCGTGTCATGGAGCACCTCAAAACATATCCCGAGTGGAACGATGATCCGGCGGAGTTCTTTCAAGGATGACTCCCGGGAGTATCGTCGTGGTCGATTGGCGCGATGCCCTGGCCGAATCCGGGGAACCTAGTAAACAACGCCCAGCCGTTGTCGTTGGGCGTGACGACCTTTTTCATGGCGATTTTGGCTATCTCTTAGTCGTCCCGTTGACGGGCGACGCCGCGATGCGCGTTACCGAAGCATCGGTTGAGATTGCCCCGACGAAGGAGAACCATTGCTCAAAACGCTGCTATGCGTTGTCGTGGAACGTGCAGACGGTGCCAAAACGACGGGTTCGGGCTACAGAAGCCCGCGTCACCACCGCCCAACTTAAAGCGGTGCGCGATCAAATCGCGCGGTTAGTAGAGCGATAGACCCGAGAAAAACAAAGGCGGCCCCGCTGAATACAGGCGGGGCCACTTCGGTTCGCGCGGGCGAGGCGGCGGATTATTTGACGACGTGCCAGTCGTTGATGACGTATTGCGCGCCGCTCGAAGTGACGGTGAGCGTCCCGTCGCCGAAGGCATCGACGCTGAAGGTGGCGATCTGCGCGCCGTTATTGCCGACGATCCCGGTGATGAAGGTGCTGCTCGCCGGCGCGACGCCGGCGTTGGTGGTGACGTTGAGCGTGTTGCCGTCGGCGAGCACGGCGTTGGTGACGGTGAGGTTGGTGAGGATACCGTGCAGGTACGTCACCGTGACCGGGATCGAGAGCGCGCCGCCCTGCGTCCCGCCGCTAAGGCTATACTCCGGCGTTGCGATCGGACAGGCCGTATTGGCGGGAGCGATGGCGAGCGAGAGCGAGCCGATCGCGCCTTTGAACGCGCTGCCGGTGTGCGTGGCCGCCCAGGTTACGGAACCGTCGCTGTTGACCGTACGGGTGCCGCCGCTCAGGACGCCGCCTTCCCAGCCGAACGTTTCGTTGAGCGAAGCGATACCGGTTGCGTTGTAGCCGGCCGAATCGCCGCAGAACGAATTGACGCCGTTGCTGCCCGGCAGCATCACGAGTTCGTCACCCGAGGCGATCGTCTTCGAGCCCGCGATATCGAGCTCGCGCATGCTGGAACGATCGAAGCCCGCGGCGGCCAGGGGAAAGCCGTATTGGTCGAACGTGGCATTGCTGATATTCACGCTATCGGTGCGCACGGCGCTCGGCGTCGTGTTGTTGATCGCGTAGATCTTTACGGTGCGGTTGTCGCTCTCCGACGATCCGTTCATCGTGTAGATGCGGACGGTGTCGCGTGCGAGTTGCGTGCACGCGTTATCGTAGAAATCTTGCTTCTCGGTGGAATTAGGATCGCCGTTCTTATCCGGTGCGAAGAACTCCACGCCGTTGTTACAGGTGCCGCTCGCGCTCTGGGGCATCGCGCGCCCGTTGACGGCCTGCGCCGAAGAGACCGCGCCGTTAAAGCTGCTGATGGAGTTTACGGGCGACCCGAACGCGTTGGCCGTTTCGATGGCATTCTCCGCGGTAGTGAGTAGGATGCGAACGACCCCGTTGCAAGCGGCGACGGTATTTCGCCGCGTTGGTGGCAAGGCGTCCAGCCGTTAAGCCACGCACAACGGCCTTTTCTCCCCGCCCTGCGCCTCCACTCGGCCATACAGGTGGCACTCCGCCTGCGATAATCATAGGGTGAAGCGCATTGAAACCGTGCGACTCTACCCAACCGCCTCTCAAGACGCGGCGCTTCACCACGCGCTCCACGTCACGCGCCATCTCTACAACGCTGCGCTCCAGCAGCGTAAAGACGCCTACAGGTTGCGCGGCGTGAGCGTCTCGATGAAGATGCAGTACGCAGAGGTGACGGCGCTGCGCAAAGAATCCGCGCATCTCGCCGGGGTCTATCGCGAGATTGAGGATGCGGCGCTGCGCCGCTTGGATCTCGCCATGCAGGCGTTCTTTCGGCGCTGCAAGCAGGGCGAAACGCCGGGCTTCCCGCGCTTCAAGGCCGCCCGCCGGTGGCGTCAGATCACGTACCCGCATGGCGATCGTGCGCTGAAGTTTGATGCCACGCAGCACCGCGTCCGGATTCCCGGTATTGGTAGCGTGAAGCTGCGCAAGGGGCGCGTCGTGCCGCCGCATGGCCGTGCGTGGCTGGTCTGCAAGCTCGGCCGCTGGTACGCGCAGTTTGAGTGCGAGCGCGCAATCGAGCCGCTCCCGGAAACCGGGCACGCCGTCGGTTTAGATTGCGGCGTGAACGTGCTACTCGCCACGAGCGATGGCGACCTCATCGCCAACCCAAGGCATGTTGGGAAGGCGCGGCTACAGGTCGAGCGGGCGCAGCGCGTGGTTGCCAAGCGCAAGCGGCGCGGGAAGAACCGGCGTAAGGCGATCGATACGCTCGCGCGCCTGCACGAGAAAGTCGCCCGTCAGCGCCGTGACTACGCGCATAAGGTCTCTCGCGCGCTTGTTGACGCGAGCGATGTGCTCGTGCTGGAAGACTTGCGCTTGCGCAATATGACGCGCAGCGCAAAGGGGAGTTTCGAAGAACCCGGCCGCAAGGTTGCGGCAAAAGCCGGGCTCAATCGGGCGCTGCTCGATGCGGGTTTTGGCATGATCGCGCAGTTGATTGCGGAGAAGGCTGAAAGCGCCGCCCGCAGCATCATTTACGTGGATCCGAAGTACACCTCGCAAACGTGCGCCGCGTGCGGGCATATTGCGAAGGAGAATCGCTCTGGGCTACAGTTTGTGTGCGTGGCGTGTTTACACGCCGACCACGCGGATGTGAATGCTGCGAAAGTGATTCTTCAGCGGGCCCAGAAGGGGCCTTTGGCGAGCCGCGCCGCAGTGGCGGACGGCAACGACCCAAGAACTATGCTGTCGCCGAGTAGACCTCGGCTCACGCTGCACGATGCAGCGTGAGGGCGCAGACTTCGAATTGCGTTTGTGAAGAGCTCGTCCCGGCGGCGCCGGCGCCGGGCGTCAGCGAGGTTGGGCTGCTCAAAGATCCGGCGCCGCCGCCGCAGCCGGCAAAGACCAGCGTTGCGGCAAGTGCCAAAAGGAGTGGAGTGCGCATGTGATTGTCCCTCATTCGTGTAGCAAATCAGTGCGGTTGTTGCCAGAGCGTAATGCCAAGCGGCGAGCGCAACATTAGTAGATGCTGAGGAGGCGTGGAGAACGGCACGATTTTAAGCCCGCGCTCATTCGGCGGCCCCGGCATATGAAAAGCCGATGAGGGCGTCGTATTACGCGCTATGTGGTTTCCGGAGATCGGCGCGCTGCTCGATATGACCGACGGCGACGTCGCGATGATGGCCAACGTGCACGACCCCCAAGCCGGCGACGTGCGCGGCTCGGCCTTCAGCACGCTTGCGCGAGAGAGCAAAGCCTGGTTTATCGCGCATCGAGCCCGTTCGCGGAGCGTGGCGACGCTGCTGGGCAAATCGCGCATCGTCGCGGAGTACGTCGTCGATTTCGAACGCGACGGCGAAGCCTTCGATCTGCCGGTTGCGGTGGTGGTGGATAAGGGGCGCGATCTGCTCGACGTGCGGATCTACCACAGCCAATATCCGCTGCTCGGCACGCATGCGGTGCGGCCGCCGATCGTGCAGCCCGACGTGCGCGCGAACCCGTCGGGCGTCGTCGACGAATACTTCAACGCGTTGGCCTCGGGCGACGCCGAGCGCGTGGTGGAGTGCTACGAACTCGATGGATACTTTCGCGAACCCAGCGGCGCGCGATACGTGCACCGCGGACGCGACGTATTGTTGCCGTTTTACCGGTTTATGTTTAGCGCGGGCGGCGGCATTCCGCTACGGCATTGCACCGTCACCGAAGATGCGAAGACGTGCGCGGTAGAGTACGTGTGCGATCGTTGGGGCTCGCACGATCTGCCGCCGCAAGCCGGCGTCGCGATCTACGTGCGTGGCCCCGACGGCCTTATCACAGCGGCACACGTCTACGACGACGTGTCCGCGCCCCTGGTGGGCTAGGCTTTGAACGCGGGCAGCACTGCGGCGATCTGCTGCAGGGCGTAATCGATGTCGTCGAGCGAGGCGGCGTACGAGAAGCGCAGATAGCCTTTGCCTGCGGCTCCGAACGACGACCCGCCGCCGCACGCGACGCCGCCCTCTTCGAGTAAGAAACTCGCGAGCGCTTTATCGTCGTGCGTGATCTGCTGCACGTTGGGGAACGCGTAGAACGCGCCCTCGGGTAGCGTGCACGTCATGCCGGGGATCTTGTTGAGGCCTTCGACCAATCGATCGCGGCGCTTGCGGAATGTGGCGTTCATCTCTTGCACCGGTTCGTCGGGGCCGGTAAGCGCGGCGATGCCGGCCTTTTGCACGAAGCTCGTGACGCAGCTAAACGTGTTGTTGTTGAAGAGCGTGACGTTCTTGCACAGTTCCGCGGGCATGATCGCGTAGCCCAGGCGCCAGCCCGTCATCGCGTAGGCTTTCGAAAAGCCGTCGACGATAATGGTGCGCTCTTGCATGCCCGGCAACGAGGCGATCGAGACGTATTCCGCATCCAGATAGAAGTTGCGGCTGTATATTTCATCGGCGATGACCAAGAAATCGTGCTTCTGCGCGAGTTCCGCGATGCGCTCGAGATCGCTCTTGAGCAGCACGCCGCCGGTCGGGTTGTGCGGCGAATTAATCACCACGGCTTTGGTTTTATCCGAAACGCGGCGCTCGAGTTCGTCGAGATCGAAACGCCAGTTGCGCGATTCGAGCAGCGGAATCGCTTGCACGTTGGCCTGCAGGTACTTCGAGGCCGACGCGTACGCCGGGTAGGCCGGGTCGAAGTAGATGAAATCGTCGCCCGGGTTGAGGATGGTCGAGAGGATATTCCAGATGATCGGCTTCGCGCCGGGCGAGATGGTGACGTTCTCGGCCGTGTAGGGCGTGGAGAGTTTGCGGAAGCGCGTTGCGTAATCCGCGACCACGGCGCGCAGGTCGAGCATGCCGGCCGAAGGGCTGTAGTGCGTGTCGTGCGCCATCAGCGAATCGACCGCCGCTTGCTTGATGTGCATCGGCGTATCGAAATCGGGTTCGCCGACCTCCATGTGCACGACGCGACGTCCCGTCGCTTCGATTTCACGAGCGCGCGCGAGCACTTGAAATGCGTTTTCGGAAACTAAACGCGAGACGGCGTTGGCGATGCGATCTTTATGAACGGCGAGCATCCTACAGAGACCCCTTTTGTACGGCGGCGAATTGAAGTTTTTTGAGTGTAGGGTGCGACCCTCCGGCGGCGAACGTGCCGCGTCATGCGCACCTTGTCGGAAGTTTTTGCGCCCGGAGCACCGACGCTGCCCGAGGGCCTTCGAACTCTTGTGGTTTCGCCCGACCGCGAGTTGGAACCTGGAATGACGGTGCGCGCGACGTTTACGTTTCGCAACCAGGGCGGGGCCGAAGCGACCGGCGTCCGCGTGCGCTTCAACATCCCCGATGGGTTGGTATACCTGGTCGGAACCGGCCAACTCGACGGCGCGAACCAGGATGACGAGCAGGGCAACTCGCCGCTGCTAGCGCGCGGCGGAGCGCACATCGGCGACGTGGCCCCGGGCGAAGAGCGCCGGATCGATATCGCCTATAGCGTAGCCGGAGCTATCGAGAACGGCACCACGATCGAACTGCAGGCAGCGGTCGCTTCCTTCGAACTGGCGCCGGTCGGCTCGAACGTGGTGCGGCTGATCGCGCGCAGCCGGCCCCAGCTCGAGAACGCCCTCACCGGGGTCTCGATCGAGGCTCGCCAGGAGCCGGTGCCCGGAGCCGAGGCTCAAGTGAGCGTGCGCGTGCACAACGCCGGCGAATCGAGCGCCCACGACGTGGTCGTGGTAGCCCCGGTGCCGGAGCACACCACGTACGTCCCGGGCTCGGCCCGCGTGAACGGCCGCGAGATCGAGCGGGAGCTCGGGAGCGCGTTCGACCGCCTCTACGCGCCGATCGTGGCGGCGAGCCTGTCGGCGAGCGCCAGCACGACCCTGGTGTACCGGGTTCGGATCGATGCCCCGCTGCCGGACGGCACCTCGATTACCGCAAGCGCGCAGGTGGCCTCGCAAGAGACCGCCGCCTTCATGCCGGAGCCGGCCGCGCTGGTCGTCCGCGCGGTACCCGACTTCGAGGACGATCGCACGACCTTCGTCGCCGATCCCTCGCACGACGTGCGGCCCGGCGGCCGCGTCAATCTGGCCTTGAGCGCCTTCAACGCGGGGACCGCGGCCGCGGAGAGTGTCATCGCGACGATCGCGCTGCCCGAGAGCCTGATTCCGGTACGCGGGGGAGCGCGCGTCGACGGGCGCCCCGTTCGGCTCGGTAAAAAAGATACGCTCGCATTCGATCTCGGCCGGATCGACGCCGGCGAACGGGTGGACCTGGTCTGCGAGACGGTCGTGGTCGCGCCGCTGGCGGATGGAACCGAACTGGACGTTGCGGCCGTGCTCGCGTGGGAGCCCGCGCACGAGGGCGCGCCCTCGCGCCGGCTCGAGCGCGTGATCGTGATTCATTCCGAGCCCGCGCTGCCCTCGCGCCGCAATGCGATCGTGCGGGTCGGCGGCGGCCACGTGCATCCGGGGCAAGAAGTGGAAGCGCACCTGCTGCTTGCGAACGACGGGAGCGCCGCCGCGAGCGACGTGGTGCTGCGCCTGCGCCTCGATCCGGCCTTCGACGACGTACGTCTTTTCGAAAAGACGACGCGCGTGACGCTCGACGGCGATACCGCTGAGATCGGCACGATCGAACCCTACGCACAGCGCAAGTTTACTCTGCGCGCTCGCGTGCGCGCGCCGTATGCGGACCGCAGCGAACTGCGCATCGGAGCGAGCGTGCACACGCGCGAACTCGGCGAAACGACCCTCGGCGAAGCGACCTGGAGCGTCGATTCGCACCCCGCGTTCGCGCCGGAGAGTTCGACGCTGGAACTCGCAAGCGATGCGGTGCTGCGCCCGAATCAACTCGCGGACGTTATCGTAAGCCTGCGCAATGCCGGCACGGACGTAGCGCATAACGTGCGCGTGCGGCTGTACGTATCGCCCGAGGCGCGGCTCGAAACCGTCGACGGTGCGACGCGCGAAAAATCCAAGTTGGTCTTCGGCGAGATCGCACCGGGGGCGACGCAGCAAGCGCGGCTGGGCCTGCGCTTGCTGCGCAGCCTCGCGCGCGAATATCCCGTCACGCTGGACGCCGTGCTCACGGCCGACGCGATGTTGCCGGTGCCGCTGGAACGCTTGACGATTGCGACGAGCGCCGCGCCGGATTTCTCGATCGGAACGCTGCGCAGCGAACCGGTCGACGTGGTGGACGTCGGCGAAACCATCGAGTGGACGCTGCACGTGCGCAACGGCGGCGACGGGCCCGCGCGCCGGGTGCAAGTGCGCATGGCGCAACCCGATTCGCTAATCTACGTACCCAACTCGACGAGCGTCAACGGCGTACCGATTCGAGACGTCGGCGCGCAGTCGGCATTGGCGGCCGAGCGCGGCATCGTGCTCAACGACGTCGATCCGGGCGTCGAAGCGACGATCTGCTTCCGCGACGTCGTCCACAACGGGTTACCCGCGGGCGAAGCGATCGTGCGGGCCGCGTTCGTCGTGTACGACGGCGATCGCACCGACGAGCTTGCCTCCAACGAGCTCAAAGTGCGCGCGACGCCGATGTTCGCGAACGCGATACCCGGCTTGCCGTTCGGTTTGGACGGCATGGTAGGCCCCGCGTTCGGCTCGGGCGCGCAGCGCGCGCTCACCGAAGAACGCTATCTCGAATTGCCGCCCGCAACACCCGTCAACGGCGAGAGCAGCGGCCTGGTGGGAGAGCTCTCCGGCATGCAGTATCCGGCGCTCGAAAGCGCGCTCGATGCGTCGATCGTGGGCGACCGGGTTGGGACCGCGTCCGCTTTTACGCCCGACCGTCTCTCACGCACGCTGCGCTTTCTCGACGAAGCGCGATTCGGTGGAGCGATCTCGCACCTCTTTGCGATTCGCGCGCTCTTGCCGGATGCGATCGGCGACGCGCACACCGGCTCGATCGGTTCGCTGCGCGACCTGTTGCGCGAAGAACTCGATCGGCTCTTCATCAAACTGCGGCTGCCGAATTATACGATCGCGGCTCGCGATATCGAAACGCCGTCGCTGCGCTCGACGGTGGAGCGCCTGCTGCACGACGTTGCCGGTGCGCGCGGCGTCCCCAGCGAAGCGCCGGGCGCGACGCTGGTGCTGCGCGGCTCGTTCGATCCCAACGAGTTGCAAGACCTATCGGAGCGGCTCGATGAGGCCGAGCTCGCGACCGGGCTCACGTGGGCGATCTTGGCGCGGCTGCTGCCGGATTCCACGGCGCAGCTCGCGCACTATCGGGGCATGCTGATCGAGCGGCTCGATGCGCTTGCCGATAGCGAGGCAAGCGATTTCATCGATGCCCTGCAGCGACAACGCGACGTAACGCTCGACGCCGCGCTCGACGTTGTGCGCGCTTCGCTGCGCGTCGGGAACCCGGCGTAAACGCATGCTCGCTACGGTATTGATCGTAATCTTGGTCGCGGGTATCGCGCTCGGCCTCTATGCGTGGAAAGCGCCGCGCCGCGCGCCCGAGCCGGTCGCCGCGGCGGTCGAGCGCGAGCGATTGAACGCCGCCACGGGCTGGACCAGCGAAGCGGGCGACGAATTCGCCGGCCTCTCCGAAAGCGCGCGCTGCGATTTGATCTTCGCCGTCGGGACCTTCGACGACGAACGCTCCAGCCGGCTCCTCGAACACGCGCTCGACGACCCGTCCGAAGCCGTCGCCACCGCGGCCGCCCACGCCCTGGCTTCGAGCGGCCGCATCGCCACGGTCGATCGCTATCTGGCCGCTCACGCCGGCGAACGCGCCGACCGCATCGCCGACGTCATCGCACTCCTCGAATAGCGCCGGGGTATATTAGCTAGACTAGCTAGCTTGATTTGCGCTATACTGTCCGCATGAAGACCGTCGGGATCTTTGAGGCCAAGAACAAGCTCTCCGAGCTCGTCGCCGAGGTTGAGCGGGGCGAAAGCATCATGCTCACGCGTAATGGCCGCCCCGTCGCGGAACTCGTGCCGATCGCTGCCCAAGGCGATGAGGCCCGGGCGGCGATGCAATGGCTTCTCGCACGCCGCTGGAAGCTGCACGGCTCGTCAACAAAGGAGCTTGTGAATGCGGGACGCCGGCATTGATCGTTATCGACGCATCCGTCCCGCTATCGTGGCTTTTTGAAGACGAGCTCGACGATTTTGCGACGCAGTCTGCGGAGCGCGTGATGCGGGAGACGGCGCTCGTCCCGGCCATCTTTCCCGCCGAGGTCGCCAATGCGCTACTCTTTGCGGCTAGGAAAGCACGCGTGGCCGAGAGCGACGTGCGTGGTGCGCTCGATCGCATTGCAGAGCTGCCGATTCGGGTTGCCTCAACCGGTCTCACATTGGCGGACGAGATGGACTTGGCGCAGCGTCATGGGCTGACAATATACGATGCGATGTATTTGGCGTTGGCGAAGCGCCACCGTACCGTACTCTATACCCGCGACAACGCGTTGGTGCGTGCCGCAAGGGCGGAGCATCTCGCGGTCGGCCAAGATGAAGGTTGATTCAGGCCCGGCCGCTCGCGACGCGATAGGTTGGGTTGCTCGCGAGGGGGAATGAGAGGCTCGTGGCCGCCACCTCACTGACCGGAATCTTTGCTCCCGGCTCTCCCGCGTTGGTGGAGAGCCTGCGAACGCTCGTTATCGAACCCAAACGCGCGGTTGCGCCGGGCGAGGTGATTCGAGCCGAATTCTCCTTCTCGAATTTAGGCGGAGCCGCAGCGAGCGGCGTGCGCGTGCGCTTCGCGCATCCGCAAGGCGTCGTGCACGTGGCCGACGGCGACATGCTCGACGAACGGCCGCTCGAGCCGGGCGAACGGTTCATCGATACCACCGGAGCGAACGTCGGCAATTTAGAACCGAACGCGCAGCGTACGGTGAGTTGCAGCTTCCGCGTCAACGACACGATCGAAGACGGCACCGAGCTGGTTTTCCAAGCGGCGCTGGTGACCGACCAAACGCCGATGGTGGCGTCGAACATCGAACGCATCGTCGTACGCAGTTATCCGCAATTACAGAACGCGTCGACGCTGGTAACGATCTCCGCACCCGATGCGCCCAAACCCGGCGCGACGCTGACGATTCGCACTACCATCGTGAATACGGGCTCGTCGAGCGCGCACGACGTCGTGCTGATGCTGCCCTCGCCCGAACACACCACCTACGTCGCGCGCAGCGCGCGTATCGACGGACGCGTGATCGCCGGCCTCGAAGGCGAAGCGTTCGATTACGATGCGGCAACGATCGTGAGCGAACGTTTGGGCCCCGGGCAATCGGTGACGGCCGAATATCAAGCCACGATCGATTCGCCGTTGCCGGACGCGACGCGCATCAAAGCGACCGGCAGCGTCGGTTCGCGCGAGAGCGCCGAGATCGCGATCGCGTCGGCCGACGTCGTGGTGGATTCGCCGGTCGATTTCGCCGGTGAGGAAACCTCGTTCACCTTGCTGTGCGACGATGCGGTGACGCCCGGTATGCGCGTGCCCATGGTGCTGCGCGCCGTCAATGCGGGCACGGGAACCGCGCAAAACCTCTCGATCGCGTTTGAATTACCGCCGGGCTTGGTTTACTCGCCGGGCTCCGCCCACGTCGACGGCCAGCCGGTGAGCGACGGCGAGATTGCGGGATTGCACGTGCACGTCGGTGCGCTGGCGGCCGGCCGCATCGTCGAAGTCGGCCTCGCGGGGACGGTTGCCGTGCCGAACGGCGGCGAACCGGCGCTGCCGATTTCCGCGACGCTGCGCTGGAAGGGCGGCGAGCGTGGGTTTACGCGCAAGCTCACCGTCCGCGTTGCGCCGCGTTTCAATCGCGCGCGCAATTACGTCGAAGCCGACCGCGGCATCGCGCAAGCGCGCGAAGACGTGCGCTTCACGATTCACGTCTTCAACGACGGCACCGCGCCCGAACGGAACGTACGCCTGCGCCTCATTCCGGGCGTGCATGTGGAAGACGTGCGCATCGCGGAATCGTTCGACGACCCCGCATCCACCTATCACGAACCGATCGCGCTGGGCATCGTCAATCCGCACCAGGAGCGCACGTTCGCCGTCACCGCGCGCATCGGTTCGAAGGTGCCGGACCGCTCGAACGTTTCGCTCGGCGTCGTGCTCGAACACGACGGCGGCGCGATCGATCTCGGCTCGGCCAGCGTCGTGGTGCGTTCGCGCCCGCACGTCGCGCGCGGGGCCGTTGCCTGGGAGTTGGCAACCAACGACGTGTTACGCCCGCATCGCACGGTCGATGTGGTGCTGCGCTTCACCAACGGCGGATCCGACGTGCTGCGCGACGCGCGGCTCGTGCTGACGATGCCGCCGGACCTTGCGGTGGAACGCGCCGTCGACGCGCGCCGCGATCGCGATGGATTGGTGTTCGGCGACGTCGCGCCCGAGACCACGCACGAAGCGCGCCTAACGCTACGTTTGCTGCGCCCGGTCCCCGGCAATCGCGCGCTGTTGCTCGATGGATGGCTGCACGGCCGGGGCATTAGCCCGGTACAGTTTCCGGTACTCGATATTCCGACGTTCGCGCAACCGGAGTTCGAGCGCGACGCGCAGCTCGTTTCCGCGCCGACCGAGAGCGTGAACGCGGGCGAGCGTCTCTACTACGATATACGCTTGCGCAACGACGGCGACGGGCCGGCCGATCGGCTGTTGGTGCGCGTGGTGCCGACCAACCTCGCGGTGTACGTGCCGTCGAGCACGGCAATCAACGGCATGCCCGTGCCCGACGACGGCGGCATGTCGCAGCTGTGGTCGCAACGCGGCATGGTGCTGGCCGACGTGAATCCCGGCGTGGAACTGCGCATTCGCTGGGAGATGGTGGTGATGTATCCGCTCGCCTCCGGCACTCAGCTGGATACGCGCGCCGTTTTGGAGTGGAGCGATGGCCACACGCTAGCGCTGGCCGCGCCGACGATGCGCGTGCAAGCGCAGCCGGCCTTGGGCGAATCGACGGCGGGTAACGCGATCTCGATCGCGCGTACTTTTCCAAGCGACGCGCCCGCATACGAGCCGCCGCCGTTGCCCGAAGCGCCCAAGCCCTACACGCCGCCCGTTGCCGTTACCGCGGAGGCGCCGCCGCGCGCGCTCGCGGAAGTGATCGAGCGCCAAGCCTTGCCGACGGTTGCGGCGGAGCCCGTTGCCGAGCATGTAGCAGCGCCGGCGGCGATCACCGCCCAGGAACCGCAACGCATTTCGCCAGTCTTGTATGTTGATTTCACCGCCGAGCGGCTGGTGCATACCATCAAGATGCTCGAACGCAGCGACGTGGGCGGGCTCGTGCAGCATCTCTTCGCACTACGCATGCTCTTTCCCGAGAACGTGATCGGCGGTTCGCCGCAACTCGGCGCCACGTTCAGTAGCGCCAGCCGTGCGCTGCGCGCGCCTATGGAACGCCTGTTCGTGCGCTTGCGCATGCCGCGCCTCGCGGTGACGGGCAAAGATTTGGAAGACCGCGATAGCCGCGTTGCGATGCGGACCATCGTGGACGCGCTCGCCTCGGCGCCGACGGGGCGTTTGCTCGCGCCGCCGGATGGCGTCGTGCGGGTTGAAGGCCCCGTCGATGCCGATCTCGTGCGCGCGCTGGTGCCCGATTTGGAAAACGCGCCGCTTGGTGCCGTTGCACCGTGGCTTGCAAACGCGCACATGCTCGGCGGAACGATCTATCACGACGGCATCCGCTCCGACGCGCTCGTGCCCTATCGCGACGAAATACAAAGCGTACTCAGCGTGCTTTCGGAACTGCCGATGGAAGAGTTCCATCGCGTGCTCACCACCAGCGTCAATCGCTCGCTCGACGACGCATTCGTCGGCGTGCTCGACGCGTTGCGCAACGCCGCGCACGTCGCAAGCGAATAGCACCCGCCGATGGCGGGATCGCCGTACCTGATTTTAGCGTTGTTGCTCGTGGCCGGTGCCGCGCTGTATGGCCTAGGAACGCTGCTCGTGCGTTCGGCGAATAGCGAAGCGCCAATCGAGCCGGGGGCGCAAGCGGAGGCAGGCTCCGCAGCCGGTACCGGCGCTTCGGCGCCGTCGACGGCACGGGCCGTATCGTGGACCAGCCTTGTAACCGGCACCGACGACGCTCTCGATAGCGCGACGCGCACCGACATGATCGAACGCCTCGCACTCGTCGGGGAACCGTGGTGTATCGCCGCAATCAAAGCCGCCGCGGAAACCGACGACGATGCGCCGGTACGCGATGCGGCTGGTCGGGCACTGCGGGCGTTACGCTAATACGCCGCGGCTGGGCCTTTTTTCCCGCGTAGAATGATTTTGTGGACGCTATGTGGGAGAGCATGATCTGCCTGCCGCTGTGGTATGGCACGTTTTGGAGGGTGAAATCGTTGCTTGAACCATTTATCGGATCGATCGTTCTGTTTTGCGGTAATTTCGCGCCCAGTGGCTGGGCGCTCTGCAACGGACAGCTGCTGTCCATTGCCTCCAATACCGCTCTTTTTTCCATTCTAGGAACGTACTTTGGAGGGGACGGCGTCCGGACTTTTGCTCTTCCCGACCTGCGCGGCCGCGTTCCGATTCATGCCGGCCAAGGGCCAGGGCTCTCGAATTACGTCTTAGGCGAGTTGGGCGGCGACGAATCCGCAACGCTCGGTGTGAGTAATATGCCCGCCCATAACCATGTCATCCGGACCGACGGGACGACCGGTGGAAAAGCCTTTCCCGGCCCCAACCACGTCCTAGGTGCATCGGCGACGGGTACGCCGTATTCGGCAAACCCGCCGAACGATAACCTCAATCCGGTGTCGGTTTCAACGATGGGCAGCGGCCTGCCGTTCTCGGTCCAACAGCCCTACCTGGCGATGAATTTTATCATCGCGCTCGTCGGCGTGTACCCGCCACGCGGCTAGTGCGCCGGCGACCAACTACACAATAAAAATGTCGTAGATTTCGTTCGCGTAACTCGAGAGATCGAAGGTCTGCGCGCCATCCTGCGTAGCGATGCTATCGCTCATGCGGATGGCGCAACGGCCTCTCGGCTCTCCGTCGTCGGCGGAATTAAGAACCACGTCTCCCAGGGATGCGTCGTGTCTTCCCACGCTGCTTCCAACCGCGAAGGCGCCGTCCTGAGTGAATGCGAGCCCGCGCACGTAGCCCGAAAGCGAAAGCGCGGCGACCGGCATATCGATCGTGCGCACGCGCGAGTAGGACGACTCGCAGACGTAGAGCACTTCACCGAACGATGCCAAAGAGTGCGGATGGTAGAGGCCGGTTGCGACATACGAGTTGGCGGTAATGTCGTAAATATAGCCGTCGATCGCGCTACTCCAGCGATCCGTGCTTTTTGGGCCGAATCCGGAACACAAGAGATGGTCGCCAAACCAGGTGACGGCATTGAGATGGTGGGTATCGGTCTCGCCGGCACCAATTCGCCACACGACCTCGTGGCGCATCGTTTCCATATCGATCCGTAGGACGGAATCCGTGCCTGTCGAGACGGCTATCAAGGCGTTACCGTCGAGCGCGATCGAATGGACGTCGCGAACTTCCGGCAGCTCGACGACGCGCTGGAACCGAAAATCGCGATAGTCGAGAAGGCTGACGTATGAGGCATCCGGGCCCGTTGAAGCGCAGTACAGCCAATCGGTATCCGCTGCAAGCCCGCACGCCGACGTGAGATCGGCTCGCCCCAAATCCGGGCAAACCAATTCCGTCGTTGCCGTATCGAACAGCCCGAGAACGCGGCCGGCTGTGTGCGACGCATTGCAGAAAGAAACAGCGAGTTGAGGCATTGAATCCATAATACGAATGCGACCTTAACGCGGCCTCTAGGGGTGGGGTTTCCAGGGGAGACGTGAGCCCGCGGCTAAGCGATGAACATGCCCGTGTTCACCGAGCATGCGTGTGCCTTCGTCCATATTCCAAAAACCGCCGGCACTTCGATTCTCCAGGCTCTCGACGCCACGAAGGATACGATTGAATTCGGTGCGTTCGGGCTATGGGATGCATTGATGCTTCATCCCGAACGCGAAGCGATCGTTGTGGATATTCGTCGAAGTTTCCGGATAGCAACGTTGCGAGAGTTTCCACAACAGCATTTGCCTGCAGCGGCGCTGCGCAGATTCCTCGGAGAGGAACGCTGGGAGAAGCTTTTTAGCTTCACGTTCGTTCGCAACCCGTGGGATGTGGTCGTTTCGACCTATTTTTTCCAGCAGCAATATCAAAGGGAGGGCATCCACCGCGAGATGGATCCCGACCTCGCGGAAATCGTCGCGCGAAGCCAACGTTTTTCTGATTTTGTCGAGCTCTATGTCGTCGCGCGGGCCGATATGACCGCGATGATCGTCGACGAGCGCGACCGAGACATCATGAGTTACGTGGGGCGCTACGAATCGATCGACAGCGATTTTACGGAAATATGCCGTCGTATTGGGGTGACCGCGCAGCTTCCGCACGATAACGCATCATTGCATGCCGGCTATCGGCACTATTACAATAAAAGAACGAGGGCAATCGTGGCCCGACATTTTGCGCGAGACATCGATAGATTCGGCTACCAATTCTAAGGAATGTGTTCGAAAAGCACGCGCTCTAGGAAGAATCCAAGATCGCGTTCGTCGGGGCTCAACCCTAATTTGTGATAGTTTACGACGTTGGACGTGGTGATGAGCAATTCGTGGATCGAACCGGGCGCGAATCGTACTTCCGAGCCGATTTCCAGCTCGCCGAAAACGGCCTCTGCCTGAGCGACTGTTTTCCCATCGATAGTGACGTCGAAAAGCGTCCCGGGAGGCATGCCCTGCGGAATGCGCGCGGCAACGCTCACGAATCCAATCGCACGTTGGGCTAAAATCGCAAAGCGTGCCTCACTGCCGCACCAACCGTCGGGGTATCTGCCCGTCGCGTTGCCTTCTTGCGACACATAGCCGGCGGTCGGAATCGACAACTGGGCTGCAAGCTGCGCAACGAGGATCCGTAAGCGCGCCGCCTGGACGGAATCCGGCACACGCTCGCCTTGCTTCCGCTGGTAAAGTGCGATCAATCGATCTCTATGGCCGAGCAATTCCCCAAGCTCGCGGGCATCTTTCTGCGTAAGGGTATAGCCCGGCATAAAGCGATTCGGGAGTAGGCGCGGTACGAAGAAGGTTGTGTGGTCCGCATGAACCTCCTCGTCGGGGCGTTCGCGAGTATATAAGTAGATTGAAAGCGATTTTCGCGAGCGACCTTTTTGGTCCGACGGCAGATCGATGCAATCGAAGCCGTGCCACGAGCGTTCGCTCGTTTCGAAGATCACGCAGCGATTATAGCCGGCTTGGTACGTTACGACGTGCGCTAACGGGTCGCGAGCATCGCTATACAGTGAGATTGATCCACCCCAAGCGGGGTCCCAGTCTTCGTTGAAATACACGATGAGATTGATGCGTCGATGAAGTTTGCTCACGGGGTGGAAATTAAAATCGACATGTGGCCGCAAATCGCGCCCGTCGAAATTTTCGTGAGTTCCACCACCGTAGTTTGAAGGGTCGTATTCCAGCCCTTCGATACCGGTGAGCGTGGACAACCAATTTAGAAAAGCGGTCGAACCAAAGTATTTATGCAGCGTTCTAAACACGGGGCTCAGCGACGTCAAATCTTCGTGAACTGATTTTCCGCCTGCGGCCCCATAGAGGTTGGGTGCGCCACTTTCGGACGTAGGGAACTGAGCCGCGACGTCCCTTGCGACATCCTCAGAGAAAAATCCATCGATGCAAATATGCTTGAACGGCGACGCGGTACGGAAGCCTTGCAGAAGAGCTTCTGTGGATTGAATAACGGCGGGACTGACAACGTGATCGTACAATGCTTGCGGCTATTCTTGAGGAACGAGCAACCCTACAGGCCGATGATGGTACGGTCTCCTCGTTCCATCTTCCTGGTGATGGTAGAGTGCCGGCTACGGCGCATCGAGAAAAATGTCTAAGGCGCGGTAAAATTTATCGCGCTCGCCGCTGAGGCTGTAGCGTTCGACAATTGCGGCGGCACCGGCGAGAATGCGCCTGGTGACGAGAGCATCCGAAAGCAAAAGGCTGATCGCCTGGACTATTGCGTCTGCCGAGTATTCGGGCACCAGCGCGGTTCGGTGGTCGACACAGAACGAGCGGTTGCCGATGCAGTCCGGAGCGACGACCGCGCAACCCAGGACCATGGCCTCGAGCGCGGGGAGAAAGAAGCCTTCGGTTTCATGAGGCAGCACGACGGCGACCGATGCGGACGCCAGAAGCGCAAGGAACGCATCGTGCGGCAGCCCCTGCGTCTGTGCGATCGTTTCGATGCCGCACTCTTGCAGGCGGGCTTCAATCTCCAGGGCGAGGGGCGCATTCTTCAAACCGGCGATTGCGACGGCAAAATGTGCGTTCGTACGTGCTGCACGAAGCGCGTCGAGGTCCAAGCCATTCTCTATAGTGACGATTGGGCCGTTGACTCGGCCGGTGTCGGCCAGCGCCGTCGCTAGCTGCGGGCTGACGCAGATGCGTAACGCAGGCCGTGAAAGGTATTCGTAGCGAGGATCGCCGGGAGTGGTGTGGCTGAAGCCTTGAATGAGATTGACGACCGGGCGCCCGCCTATATCGACGCCTGCATTGTCGAGCACGCTCCAATCCAGGCCGGCTAGAAAAAATGCGTCGCTTCCATCAAGCGAATCCGTTCGCGGGATATCGTCTGCGCAAAGCGCGGGATCGTACGACGTGTCGATACCGGTCGTTGTATATAGCCGCGGTTGAAAGTAGCCCGAAGCGCCAACGTGCCGAGCGTAGTCGAGGACCTTGAGCTGGCCACCATTAAACATGCCGGAACGACGAATAAAGAGCGTAGCTGTTCCTCCTCCAGGAAATTACGTTGGCGCGCGTAGGGCCGCCTGCGCGACAAGACCGGAGCTGCAGGTCGTTGCCTCGGTTATCGTCATTCCGGCCGTTCGTATCCGAAGATGCGTATGTCCTCCGCGTACAATGCAGCAACCATATCGATCGCCTCGTCGTCGAGATCGGCAATAGCGAGCCGGTGCGTCGCGGCCTTGCGGTGTGGCAGAGACCCCTGCACGCCGACGCGTTGCAAGATCAGTTCGACGTCATGGGCAAGGCGTTCGAATCGACCGATGTAGTCGACCATTTGCGCTCCATCATCGTCGTGGATAAATGCGTGTTGGGGCATCCATTGAACGTGTGTGCGCTTGCCGATCAGTTCGAGGTAGCGCTTGAACTCATCGTCGCGCTCCATTCCGATATAGGCCCGAAGGTCGTCCCGGCGCCGCATGAAGGCGTACTGCGAGAGCGCCTTGTCCCACGGATTTCTTACAATTGTAAACTTGAAGTACGCGAAAAACGCAGCCTTACCGACTTCGGCTCGGATGTGACGCGCGAGCAAATGTTGCAGAGCCCCGGTTTGATACCTGTTGCCGAGCGAATCGGTAAACCCCATCCATAAATCCGCTTCGGTACGCTCTCCCGGCCAGATGAGGTCTTCGATGCTCGTACCCCCGCACTTTGGAATGTGTACGAAGATGCACTTATGCTGGTGAGAAATCATCCATACCATCGACGTGCAGCAAAATGCAGCGGTGGCCGGAAAAAATGCTGTCGCTATCGACCTCAACGTCCGGCGTGGTGAAGCGTATGGCCAGGCCAAGGCGCGCTTGCTCGGTGGTGTTCGGATGCGATCCGTGGACGAGGCTCTCGTCGAACAGAATGTACTCGCCCGCCTCCAGTTCGACATCGATTGCCGTTGCGAGCAAGCCGTCGTCGCATACGACGAATTTTGGATCTGCCGACGGCTCAGCCGAGAATCCCGGCAAGCGCGGGATCGCTCGGATGCAGCCGTTTTCGACGGTGGCGCGATCGAGCGCCAACCAAGCCGACACGTTGCGTCGTGGCCGCAGGATGTCTCCCCAGTGGTCGCTGTCACGATGCCAACCCAACTCGGGCGAACCGGGCGGTTTGGTAAAAAAGTTCGATCTCCAAAGTACGATGTCGCGCCCCAACACCGAAGCGATGTGCGCCAGTATCTGCGGCGTCGTGCAGGCGCTCATAACGAGCGGCGAATCGAGGTGTCGCGATTGATTGGAATTGTGCCCCAGTGGCGGCGGAGTATTCAGGACGTGCTCTTGGATGTCCGAACTCAGACGCTCTGCAGCATCTACCGATAACGCGCGAAATGGGCCTGCGATACCGCGCTCCGCGAAACCTTGCATCGGCCAAAGCTGACTCTTCATTGCGCGCGCTCCCGCAGGAGATCGTTCGCGGCGGCCGCGATGGCGATGAGCACCCACCACATGATGCCGACTTTTGGGTAGATCCAGAGCGTGTCGACGATCTGGTGGAATGCGAGGACGATCGCAACCGTAAAGCCTGCCAGCGGTAACGGCTCGCTACAGTTTCGCATGAACGCCGCTACCGATAACGCCACGAGCCCCAGCAGCGCGGCTTCGCCGAGTAGCCCTTGTTCCGATAGCACCTGAAAGTATTCGCTGTTGGCGTGCGTGCGCACGCCGGGCGCAAAGCGCGAGATCTCCAGTTCGAAGTTGCCCGGCCCGACGCCGAGCAGCGGATGCTCGCGCCAAAGCGTGTACGCACCGCTCCAAAGTTCGGCGCGCGTTCCGAGGCCGCCGTTGTAGGCGTCCGCGCTCGCGCCGAAGATGCGCGAAGCACCCGGCGCGTGGCCGGCCATCGCGGCACACGCGATGCCAAAGAGCACGACGAACCCGAGGCCCGCAGCAAGGGCAACACCGCGCGCGCGTTCGCGATGGGCCCGCAGCAGCAAAACGATCGCGAACGCTACTGCTAGGCCGGCAATCCCGCCGCGCGAGAAGGTTAGCAGCGTCGCGATCGTCCCAAGTATGAGGGCGATGCGTTCGATTCCAACCGCGGGACGCAGCGCGACGAACGCCGCGATACTCGGCACCACGATCCCGAGGTACGCGCCGAGTTGATTGGGCCCTTCGAGCGGCCCGGCAATGCGGGCGATGGAGTGGCCGAGCAACGATAGGCTCTCGGGTGCGCCGGCAACTTCTTGCAGAAGCGCGAGCACCGCGACCAAGCACGTGATCGTTGCTAAGGTGAAGCGCACCAGCCGTTCGTCGGGATCGGCGCGATACGCGAAGTACGCAACCGCAAGCGTCGCGAGAAATTCTATGTCCTTGAGCGTTTCGCGCACCGCCGCATGCACGTTCATCGCATGCAGAGCAGAGAGGATCATCGAGCCTACGAGCAGCCCTTGGGCTGCGAACAGCCACCAAAACGTGCGGCCGGGTTTAGGAAAGGCGCTCATTCCGCGCAAAACCAATCCCACCGCAACCCCAATCAACACCGTTTTTGAAAGCGTGACGGTGGTGCCGTGCGTGGAGTAGTAGAGCGCGAACGGCGCTGCGGCCACGAGCGCCACGAATCCATAGGCCGCGCGCCGCCGGGCGAGGACGAGTGCGAGGAGCCCTCCCAGCAGCGCGAGCGCGAGGCTAAGCCGTGTCCCGGCGGGCGAATCGGTCAGTAACGAATCTCCGTCGTAGCGCTCGCCGGTCGCCATGTTCAAATACCCGACGCCGCGCAAGAGCACGCTCAGGTGTCGTGTATCGCTGCCCATCCCCACCTGCGCCGGCACGAAGGTATACGCCGGGCTCAGCGTGATACGCAGCGGTTGCGATCGCAGCGCCGGAGGAATCGCGAGCGCGAGCCGATGTGAGCCCGCGCCGAAGCAACAGCGGGTTTGCGCCGGAGCATGTGCGAGCGTTACGACAAACGATTGAGGACGATCGCCGGCCGCGTACACCGGGATGAAAAGGTCGATCAGGATCGTGTCCGCGCCAGGGGGCGGCGTCACGGTGAAGGCGGCCCGGCTACCGACCCAGCAGCAAGAGCCGGTATCGCTTCCCGGTGCGATTCCCCCGAGAATGTTTCTTGGTGCGATGCCCTGCGGGTAGGTTGTCGCGGCATCGGCAAGGGACGGCCCTGCAGCACAAAGGCCGACGAATCCTAAAAGGGCGGCCAGAATCGCGGTGCGCCGGAAGCGATGCATGGGGCCTACTTTCACATCGGCCCCGGGCCACCCGTTGGGGCGGCGGGGTGTTCGTGCTTTGGGTTCGAATATGGCCTTGTAGGAGCCGGGTGGAACCATGGATGGAGTTGTTTGAGGAAGATTTCCGCCCTCGTAACGGTTCCCACGGACCGCGACGCCGCTTCAGCGCCGCGCGATGACCGCGTGCCCCGCCGCTCGCAGATCGAGCGACTGACTGCCGTGCTGCACCACGTGCTCGCCCTGCGCAACGCAACCACCATCGAGCGCGGTTACCCGGACAACTACCGGGACGACTGCCTCGAATGGCTGCCGCGCCGCGCCGAACTCACCGTCACGATCGCCGAGGCCGCAGGCCAGGGCGGATGGCGTGAAGCCGAATTAGAGCTCGGCTCGGGGCCCGATGCGATCTATCGGTACTTTCCATTCGCCAGCTTCGTCTACGTCGATGGCCGGCTTGAGGCGATCCTCGAATTTTCCGAACCGCATCAGCGCTCGGTCGCGACGTTACGCCTACCGGTCGGCCGCCCATGCACGATCGTCATCGTCACCGAACTGGCCTCCGTGCCGAACGCCACGGACGACGAGCGTGAACTCTCGCTCCTTTTTTGGGGACTGCGAACGGGCCGGCCGGCACCGCCGCGAGCAGCAGCGGCGCAGCTTACGGCGGTTGACGACCATTATTCGCAGCATAGCGTCCGGCTCGTTGACGAACTGCCGCGCCCGGTCTTCGTCTTGGGTTCGTACCGTTCGGCTACGAGCGTACTTACCTGGGCGATCGGCCAACATCCGAATATTTGGCCACTCGAAGAGACCGGTTTTCTAACGCTGCTCGGAAGCGGGGCCTTAGCGGGCTACCGCCACTCGACGTCTGCGGCGCGTAACTTTTTTCAAATCTACGATATTTCCGGCGACGAGTATCTCGCGAGCATCGGCGCCGGCATCGATGTGTTTATGAAACGTGCCAGCGAACGGCGCGCTGAGCACGTCGCCCTCGAACGCATGGCAAATAAGCCGGGCCGCTTCGGAGGGCACGACGAGCGTTTTCAACTGCGCCGCATGTCCTATGCGCCCAAACGGCGTTGGGTGGACGGAGCTCCCGAGAACACCGCCAACGTTGCGATGCTGCGAAAGCTCTTTCCGCTGGCGCAGTTCGTGTGCATGGTGCGTCACCCGTACGATGTTATTGCATCGATGCTGCATTTCGATCGCGCCGGCGGCCGGCAGACAAGCCTCGACGAGGCGATCCACATGTGGACCGGCATCATGACGTGGGCGCTACTTGCGGCGCAGGCTTATGGGCCGCAGGTCGTCAAAATCGTGATGTACGACGATCTCAAAGCCAACCCGGCGCGCACGCTCGGCGACATTTTCTCGTTTATCGGTGAACCCCAATATGCGGCATCGACACAGACGTTTTCGGAGCGCATTAATACCTCTCGCGTGGATCCTCGCGAGTACGCCGAGGCGCGCACCCAGCTCGAAGCGCGCCTAAACGATAAAGCAGGGCTGCTGCGGCTTTACGAAACGTTCGCCACCATGAGCAGGCTAGGGTGGAGTGTAAATGCCGACGCGCAAACGGAATTAGACGAGCGCCAAAACGATCTCCTCGAACGATTGATCGGGGAGATCTCGTGAACGCGCTCCGCTTCGGCGCTGCGGCCGAGCCGCAGGTAGCGATCGTCGTGCTGAACTGGAACGGCTGGCTCGATACGGTCGAATGCCTCGAGAGTTTGCTGAGGAGCGATTATGCGAATTATCGCATTATCGTGTGCGATAACAGCTCGGTCGACGGTTCGTTCGAGCGCTTGCAAGAATGGGCGAGCGGGCGGCTTACCGTGAACACGACGGCAGACGGCCCGGGCGGAACGTGGGCTTATCGCCCCGCCCTTAAGCCGCTGCGTTCCGTAGTTTACGATCCGGAGTGCGACGCGCATGCCCCGGCCGACTGCACCGATGCGCCGCTGATATTCGTGCAAACCGGCGCAAACCTAGGATATGCGGGCGGCAATAATGTCGGCATTCGTTACGCCCTGGCGCACACCGATGCGCGATACGTATGGATTCTGAATAACGACACCATTGTTGACCCTCATGCGCTGACCCGGATGGTCGATTGCGCCTCGCGCGACCGGCGTATCGCTATCGTCGGCGCGACGCTCTTGCGCCACGCGCAACCGGATATCGTTCAAGCATACGGCGGCGGTTCGATTATTCCGATGGTCGGCGTGGACACGCAGTTCGGCCGCGGCACGAAAGTGGTTGCATCGCCGGCTCTATCTAAGCCCCTCGAGCACGTAGTTGGTGCGAGCATGTTTGTGCGAACGGAGGCGATTCGCTCCGCGGGCCTGCTTGAGGAATCGTACTTTCTATATCGTGAGGAAACGGACTGGTGCATCAAGTTGCGCCGGCTCGGTTGGAAGCTGGTCTTCTGCCCGGAGGCGGTGGTTTGGCATAAAGAGGGCCGGTCGGTCGGCTTCAAAAGCGAGTTGCACGACTACTACTCAGTTCGCAACATGCTGTACCTCATGCAGCAATACTACCCCCGAACCGTACCGCTCGCGGTCGTATATTGGCTCTTTCGATCCCTGCTTCCAAAGCTGGTGCGATTACAGTTTCGTCGGATCGGCTGCGTCGCTCGCGCATTTCGTGATTTCTTCCGCGGCGTCAACGGAAAATCGGATGCGTTTGCCCACAGTTGGCCACTTTTGGAAGCGGCGTTGCGCGCCGAAGAAGAGGCCGTTCGCGCCCGGACTAAGCGTCAAAAGCGAGCGCATTGGACAGCGCGGTTAGCACGCTCTCCGGCGAAAAACGCGCCGCGCTCGCGCGTCCTTCCGTAGCGAGCCGGTTCCAGAGGAACTCGTCGCGGTACGCCTCGAGCGCACGTTCGGAGAACGCCGCGGCATCGTCGGCAACGAGAATATCGTAGCCGTCACGAAAGCCGGTTCCTTCGTTACCCGTGCTTGTGGTTACGGTAGGTAACCCCATCGCAAGACTTTGCACGATCTTGCCTTTCATGCCGGCACCGTAGCGCAACGGCGCGAGAAAGACGCGCGCGCGATCGAACAACGGCGTAACGTCGGCCACATAGCCCGTCACGCGGATGCGAGGCGAGCGCAATTGCAGCACCTCCGGCGTCGGCTCCGAACCGGCAAGCGTGAGTTCGATGTTCGGGTCGACGACCCAGAGCAGCGGCATTACGCTTTCGCAGAGATAGCGCGCGGCGTCGACGTTTGGAGGGTGCTTGTAGTTGCCCAAAAAAAGCGCGTTCCTACGTCCTTGAAACGGCGGCGGCTCCGTCGTTCGGATCGCCTCGACGACCGGAACGACAAACGCTTCGATGCCGTATTCGCGCAGCGTGGATTGCTCCTCCGGCGTACACACGATCGTACGATCCGCTTCAAGTGCGTAGGAAATTTCGGCATCCCGCGTGCGCTCCCAGGCGGTGGTACGGCCGGTGACGGCCGTTTCGCGCTGCTCGCGCAGGTGATGCAAGTCGACGGTATCGTAGATGCGCTTACAGCCCGTGCTAGCGGGCAGTAAGGCCGCGTAACGCTCGTAGAGCTCGGGCCGACAGACCCACGCGACGTCGATGGGGAGCGAGAGTTCCGCGAGCGCGGCGCGGCCGCCGTCGCGATTCTCGAGCACGTCGATACCGCACGCCCGCAGGCCCGCAGCGTATGGCTCGTGGGCTATCCCGTCGTCCGGCAGAAAAAGCACGTCGTATTGCAATGCGCGCATCAGGCGCGCAAGCGCCGCGATGCGGCGCGACCCCGCGTCGCGGTCCGTGAACGGCACGTGCGTATCGACGATTAAGACGCGTCGCTCTCCTTGCAGCCTGCGAGCAGCCAGATCACTCTGGGCGGCGTGGGGAGCTGCCGCAACGATCGCGTCGCCGTCGTAAGCGATCGCCGTCGGTTGGTAGACGACGCGTTCGCCGATCGAGCGCAGGGAGCGGGCAAAGCCGGCTGCCGAGCGATGCTCGTCCGCGAACGGTTCGGGGAAGCCGCCGGCCGCGCGCAACGCGTCAGCGCGCACGAGCATGAAGCGCGGCGTGACGAACTCCGCGTCGCGAAGGTAGGCGTACTGATGAAGCCCCGGCTCGTCGCCCACGCCGACTTCCACGAGCGCTCCATTGCCGTCCGACGCGCCGCCTGCGTGCAGTAGCCGCCGATCGCGAGAACGCAGCTGCGCGCCGCCGGCAACGATGCGTGCGTCGGCGAGGAGCGGGGCGAGCAGGTTCGCGAGCCATTCGCCGGTCGGAACGACGCCGGACGCAACGAACGCAACGTACGTCCCAGTAGCGGCCGCCGCGCCCGCATTCAAATGCTCGGTATACGAGCCGCCGCAGGCAACGATCCGTAGCCCTTCGCAGGCACGCGCGTAATCGACAATCCCCTGCTCCGTCGGATCCGCGACGAGTAGGACCTCGTAGGAGATTCCTTGCGCCGTTCGTGCAATCGCGCCAAGCGTGTTGCGGGTTCCGCGAAGCGTTTCGCCTATGACGACGATCGTGACGAGCGGATCGGCCCCGTTCGATACGCGAACCGGAGCCGGCGCGGCATCGCGAACGACTTCAAGCTCCCAACGTCGTCGCTCCAGGAAGGAGCGCCATTGCGCCGCCGTAATGCGTCGCAGCTTTTGGGTACCGCGAACGACCAAGGCCCGAAAGCCGTGAAGCTCGAGGATATCGAGCGTTTTCCGCAGCGCGCTTCGCATTCGTAAGGTGGAGGCTTCGGCGCTTGCGAAAAGAACCCTCAGCTTCGGTTTGGCGCAAGAACTCGTAACGCATCCTCCGGTAGCCCTCGCGAGAAGGCTCCATCATTTTCGCTGGCTCATTTACGAGCTGGTTGTGCGCGATCTGAAGCTTCGCTATCGAGGCTCGGCGCTCGGTTTTGCCTGGACGCTCCTGAATCCGCTGCTCTTTATGGCGGTGTACACGCTGGTGTTCGGAGTCTACCTCAAGGTGGGCATCCCGAATTTTCCGCTCTATCTCTTGAGCGGGTTGCTCGCCTGGAATTGGTTCGCGAATGCGCTCCAGCTCGGCACCAGCGCGATCGTCGACGGCCGAATGTACGTGGGCAAGACCGTCTTCCCGACCGAGGCGCTGCTGATCGTCCCGGTGCTCTCGAATCTCATAAACTTTCTGCTCTCGTTGCCCGTGTTCGTCGTTTTGGCGATCATTCTGCACGGACATCTAGGAATCGCGCTGATCGCCTTGCCGGTCCTCATCGTGCTGCAAAGCGTGATAACATTCGCGACGCTAACCTTGTTCGCCACGTTTAACGTGTTCTATCGCGACGTGCAGCAACTGGTAACGTATTTTGTGATGCTGAGCTTCTACCTGACGCCGATTTTTTATAGGACAAGCTCGATTCCCGAGGCGATTCGCCCGATCGCGCTGGCGAATCCGTTAGTCTCGCTCATCGTGAGTTATCAACGGATCCTTTTCTATAACACGTTTCCGAAAATGAGCGATCTGATATACCTGGCGCTTACGGCATTGGTGCTCTTCGGGATCGCGCAAATGGCGTACAATCACTACAAAGATTCGTTCGGCGAGTATCTATGAAGAACGCGATTAGCGTAGCCGGCGTCGCCAAATCGTTTCGCTATCGCTCGTTGGGGCGCGCGACGTTAAAAGATGCCTTGGTGAAGCGGCTCTTCACGGCCGAGGACCATCGGCTGCGCATCGTCGAGGCGCTCGCCGACATCGATTTCGAGATCGAGCACGGGCAAATGCTCGGCATCATCGGGCGCAACGGCTCCGGCAAAACAACCTTGATGCGGCTCCTGGCCGGAGTTTTTCCACCCGACGCCGGGACGATATCGATCGATGGCGCTCTCGCTCCGCTGCTTGCGCTGGGAGCCGGCTTTCACCCCGATCTCACCGGCCGGGAAAACGCACGCGTAGAGTTATTGGTGTTGGGGTTTACGCCCAAACAAGCCGAAGCGAAAATGGATGCGATCGTCGAGTTCTCAGAATTGGGAAGTTTCATGGACGCGCCGGTGCGGACGTATTCGTCCGGCATGCTCATGCGCTTGGCGTTCGCGGTTGCCGTCTGCGTGGATCCGGATATCCTGCTGCTTGATGAAGTGCTGGCCGTCGGCGACGAACTCTTCGCACAGAAGTGCCTGATGTCCATCGAAGATTTCAAAGATCGCGGCAAGACGATCGTGCTGGTTTCGCACAACACCGGGATCATCGAGCGGTGGTGCGACGTGGTGTTGTGGCTCGATCGCGGGCGCGTCAAGATGTTCGGAACGCCGCAAGAAGTAGTGCAAGCCTACGCGCAGAGCGATGCAGGGGTAGGATTCGCCTAGGAGACGCGTCGCCCGAAAATGCGGCCCACTCTCCCGAAGAAGCGCTTGAGCGACCAGAACGATCCGGATTGAATCAAATCGATAAGGGTCGCGAGTTGGGCCGATTCGGCTCGCAGGCGCGAGGCCAGCGATTCGGTGTTTTCCAGCAGCACGGATTCGAGCTCGATCGCGCGCGACTCAAGGATATTGCACCTGGATTCGGCCGCTTGTACGTCGGACTGCAACCGCGCACGCTCGGCCGTTAACGCGGATTTGGTAAACTCAAGTTCGCGAGTGACGGATTCGAATTGGCCTATCGCAGCGTGGAGTTGTTCGATAGACTCCTTGTCGGCCGTTGCACGCAGTTCGAGCCGCTGGATGTTCGCATCGAGCGAGGTAATACGGCGCTCGCGATCCGACGAGGCGCCTCGAGCGTGCTCGACGTCGCGTTGCAGCGTCTCGATTTGCGCTCGATACTCGGCGGCGGCTGCCTCGAGGCCCTCCCACTGCGCGTAGAGATCTTCTATCGTCTTGCGCGATTCGGCCTGGGCGGCGCGGAGCGATTCGGCATCGCGTTCTAGTCCTTGTACGCGTGCATCGCGATCGAAGAGCTCGCGCTCGGCCTCGCCGAGCTTCGCGTGTAGGACGCCCCGCTCGGCGTACGCAGCCGATAACATCGCGCCCGAACGCGTGAGATCCTGTTCCAGAACAGCGACCTTTTGCTGCAGCGTTGCGAGTTCTTGCTCCGCGTCTTTCGTTTGCATGCGGGCCGCCGCGACTTCGGCATCTTGCAGCTTAAAGAGCTTCTCGCTCTCTGCGATCTCAACCCGGAGGCTCTCAACGGTTGCCAGCAGCTCTGGAATGCGCTGCTGCGCTACTGCGTTTTCGGCCGGGTGCTGTGCCGCGTCTTCGAGTCTAGCGATGGCTTCCAGCAGATCGCGCGCGCGGTCGTCCTTCGCTTCGCTCTCGGCTTCGAGCCGGTGCTGCTCTTGCTGGAAAACGCCGAGGGAATGCGTTAGATCGATGACGCGCGCCTCAAGTTCGGCCGCGCGTGCGGTTTGGATTGCCAACCGCTCTTGTGCGCGGACGAGGTCGATTTCGAAACCATGGGCACGTTCCGTAGCGCTTGCCGCGGAAGCCTGGAGCGCCTCGGCATCCTGAACGCGCAGGCGCAGCCCTTCGATCTCGCGAGCGTCTGCGGCGAGGGCTTGGTAGTCCGCTTGCGCCCGTAACATTTCGGCATTTGCGGACGCCAGGAACTGACGGGTTTGCGCAAGTTCAGCTTCGTGTTGCTCGAGCCGGGCCGAGGCCTGCGCGAGTAGTTCCCGTTCGCGTTCGGAACGCGTGCGCGTATTCGCTAGCTCGGTATTTGTCGCCAAGAAGCGTTTTGCAAGGTTGCGAAATCGCGCTTCGTTGTTGAGCGGATATGCGCGCAGGATGAACTGCAACGTATCGCAATCGGGGTCGCGCCGAACGGCCTCGACTGCCTCGGCCGAAAAATCGCTTTCGCGAACGTCGGGCACCAAGTCGCTCTCGCTAAAGAGCGGCAGCACCGTCCGCCCGACTTCTTCAAGGTGGTAGCCGGCTTCGAGAAAGAGCTCCTCGGCGGACCTGCGGGTAAAGAAACGTAGGTGCGAATCGTCGAGCAGGCCCAACTCCTGGTAATCGAAGTTCCCCTGTAGCAGGGCGAGCCGGACCGCGCCATGCGCTATGTTCGGCAACGAAATGAGTGCGAAGCCGCCCTCGCGTAACAGGGAACGTGCTTCGTCGAGCACGCGTAGGGGGTTGCGCAGGTGCTCGAGTACGTCGGCAAAGACGATAATGTCAAACGTATCGTCACCGACAGCTTCGGCGATCGAGGCATTATCGAGATCTGTAACCACGACCCTCGAGCAGTACTTACGGGCTTCTTCCGCGGCTTTCGGATTAATATCGATGCCGACCGTATCGCACTGACGACTCTGCAAAACCTTGGCTAGGTAACCGGTTGCGCACCCTACATCGAGAACACGCTTGCGCTCGCCCACCGCACCGACCAGAATCGCTAGGCTCGAATTCGGATCGAGCGTACCCTGCGCAAACTCGGTTTGCTGGGGATAGTCCTTCCATCGGTCGGTGGTTTCGATGTGCACGGGGCCTCCAGGTTGGCTGCGGACGCCGGATGCGCCCGCAAAGAAGGATGCTCTGCGTCTGTTTCAAAGGGTGGCACATCGTAACCCTGCACCCAAAGTAGGCAATCCCATTGGATTCCAGCCAAATCGAGTCCGCGTCCAAGCATCTAATCGACGAACAACGGCGCTTGGCGCGTCTGCGAAACGATTACGAGACCGTCACCCGCAGCCGCTTTCATGCCCTGCGGATGTTGTGGTTTTCGTTCAAGGCGGTGCTCGGATTAGGCCGCGAGGACCGCTTCGCGGTGTGGTCGCCTGGCCTCGCGCTCAGCCTCGGCCGTCCAGCAGAGGCGCCATATGCCGCAGCCCGCACACTCGCAGAGAGGCAATTGGTACGGTCCTGGTCGGATCGGCCCGCTGCAGCGGATGGCGAACCGATGGTTTCAGTAGTGATTCCGGTCTACAACCATTGCGACGTGACGGTGCGCTGCCTGCAATCCGTCATCGACATGTGGCCAGCGACATTACCCGTGCAGCTTATCGTTGTCGATGATGCCTCTATCGACGGCACGCCCGGCGTTCTGGCCGAGCTACCTGGCATCGACTACATTCGTAACGCGAGCAATCAGGGATTCGTGCGTTCGTGCAACCGCGGTGCGGCACTCGCGCGCGGCCGTTACATTTGCTTTCTCAACAACGATACTGAGGTGCGCGAGGCCTGGCTTGACCACCTGGTGATTCTTGCGGAGTCGGACCCTTCGATCGGCGCGGTTGGATCCAAGCTCGTGTACCCGGATGGCACGCTGCAAGAAGCCGGCGGCATTATGTTCCGCGATGCGTCGGGCTGGAACTACGGCCGTACCGGCAATCCCGCAGACCCGCGGTATAACTACGTTCGCGACGTGGATTACTGTTCCGGGGCAGCCCTCATGATTCGCCGTGATCTGTTCCGACGCATTGGTGGATTTAGCGAGCTCTTTGCACCTGCGTATTACGAAGATACCGACCTCTGCTTTTCTGTTCGGGCGCTAGGTCAGCGAGTTGTCTACCAGCCACTTTCAGAGGTCGTCCACTACGAAGGGGTGAGTTCCGGCATCGATATAACGAGCGGTTCGAAGCGCTATCAAGATATTAATCGCCCGAAGTTCCATGAGAAGTGGTTTAATGTCCTGGACGGCCATTATGAGGCACATCCTTCGTCGGTCGCGGGCGCGGCGCGCCGACTCAAATCGGCCCCGACGATCCTCATCGTCGACTCGTACGTTCCCTTGTACGATCGAGAATCGGGGTCCCTTCGCTTAATGCAGATTATAAAACTTCTATGCGAGGCGCGCTACCAGGTCATATTTCTTCCCGATAACTTCGCGCAGATGCAGCCGTATACGACGGAACTCAATCAGCTAGGCGTCGAGGTGCTACATCACACAGATGGCGGACGAACGCAACAGCAAGCGTTGGAGGAAGTGCTTCCATTTTTGGATTTTGCCTGGATTTGCCGCCCCGAGCTCTTCAAGAAATACGAGCCGATGATTCGACGTAACCGTGCAACAAAGGTTTTATACGACACGATTGATCTGCATTTTGTGCGCAAGCGCCGCGAATATGAACTTTTCGGTGGCGAGCCCGACGATTGGCAAGCGAGCGAGCGCGAGGAAGTCGCTGCCGCGCGGATAGCTGACGCGACAATCGTAGTTACCGAAGACGAGCGTAAATTGCTATCGGCGCTCGGCGCTGACCATGTTTTTGTCATCCCGAACCTGCACGATCCCGAGATAATAGAGAGCCCGGGCTACTTAGAACGGAGTGGGCTGCTCTTTATTGGGGGTTATAACCACACGCCCAATGTTGACGCGGTAAGGTGGCTTTGTAGCGATATCATGCCCCTCGTATGGCTCGAACATCCGGAGATCGGTTTAACGCTTCTGGGCAGCAACCCACCAGAAAGCGTACTCGCTCTTCAATCGGATCGGGTGCGAGTTCCGGGATATGTGCCCGATGTGAGCAGCTACTTCGGGTCTGCTCGCGTCTTTGTCGCTCCGCTTCGATACGGCGCCGGCCTAAAGGGTAAGGTCGGCCAAGCCTTATCACATGGCCTGCCTGTAGTTTTGACAGACATCGCCGCGGAGGGATTCGGGTTTAAAGATGGGCGGGACTGTCTCATTGCAGGCGACAGTCAATCATTTGCGCGAGCAATCTGCAGGGTCTACGATGATGAAGAATTGTGGGGCCAAATAGCGCGCGCATCATTTGAAGTGCTAACCCCATTCACTCGAAATGCGGTAAAGCCAACTCTATTTTCAATGCTGTCGAGCGTTTTAGAAAAGGCGCATCCAACACCGACGGCCTAGTTGGTTACCACGCTGGCTTGCTGGCCTTTTACTAAAATCGACCAGTCGATAAGCTCTTTGAAGTAGTCTTGGTATACTAATGAGGTCCCATCCCAGAGAAAGTGATGCTCGTTCTCGTCATACCACGAAAGCTGGAAATGCCGAGCGACGCCGGGATGTATAGGCACGCTGATGACTCCCAGTGGACCCCGCGGCGAAAGTGCGAAATGGGATTCCATGGTTGTCGCAATATCTGCTTCTGCGAAGCGCTTATCTACCAAGAGTGCTGCTGCCGCGATTCGCTCCACGAGCTCTTGAAGAAGACGCCGTGTCGGATGATTAACCGTCCATAGAGGGCGCTCCGCAGCAAAATAATCGAAAAAAACTTGTCCCATGCCGATATCGCACTTCGCGTCGCGGGCGGCAAATCTGGCCAACTCAAGTTTTAGGAGACGATCTAGGTCAGGCTTATAATCGTCCCATGCGTTCAGATAATATTCTAGTATCTCCTCTGGCGATTTGCCCGCATCGATCTGCGATAAGATAACGCGGTCGCCGTACGGGAAGCGCCCGAACGGGAAGGATGGCTCGCTTGGATTATATGGATTTACTGCAGTCATTGGCCACAAAAGATTGCAATCAATCGACGGAAACTTGATGATTGTGCAGGTTTCTGGTAGCGCGTCGCGTTGCGGAAACTGGTTTGAGTCGTGTTGTTCACATAGAAAGGCGCAGTTAGCAATGTCTTCATCCGTTAGAACAAGCTCGTCAAAACGTCTATCTCGATAGCTTGGGATATAGCGGATGTCGAAGTGTGCCGTGATACCTACGTCGAGTCTAAAAACTGACGAAACCACTTCCGCCTGACAGTTGCCATAGACGAGGATCGTCTCCTGGTTACTCATAGCCGCGTAGCCGCTAGAGATGCTTCTATCATGCGCTCAAAATATTCACGATAGCCGAGGATTTCGTCGAAGTGCTGGTGACCAGCCGTCGGGTTGTACCATTGAAGGGAAAAATACTCCGCGACACGGGGGTGTATTGGAACTGCTATTTGGCCAAAGAGATCGCGGTCTCCAAAGCTATAGAGTAGTTCCGTTAAAACTCTACGGGTAATCAACACTTTCGAGGCAAACATACGATCTAACAGCCTTATGATGAGCTCGCATAATAATGCGTTTGTTGGACCCGCGGCGCCCCAAAATAGGCGTCTTTGTGAAGCATACTCTTGAATATAGGGAACCATTTTGACATCCGTGCGCGCCTCGAGCCAGTCGAGGCGCTCTAATTCAGTTTGGTGGAGCGACTGCAGGTCAGGCCATGAAACATCCCATTCGACGGATAGATAATATTCGACAATCTTATCTGGGTTAACATGCTGTTGTAGGCAACTAATTATAAAACTGTCTCCGTAGGGGAAACGCCCGTTTGGGTAGCGAGGCGGCTCGGGTCGGTTGAAGGGATTGACGCACGTGAATGGCCATAGGTAGCGCAGCTCAAGCGAGGGGAATGCGATCCGCTCACAACCAGCCGGAATTGCGGTAAGAAGCTGGCCAGCTTCGTAGGGCTCTTGGTGCAAAAACAACGCGCATTCAGCGAGAGCCCGCGTGGATGCGGCAACATTCTCGGCGCCAAGATGGACGACACCATATTTTCCGCTGATGCCCGCTATGCGATCGAGCACGATGGCAATTGCGCCGGCGAGTGCGTCGCCGAACACGACAATCGATCTCACGGGGCCGCCTGCTTTTTCTCGGCTAGCGTCGCGATCACTAAATCGCCAAGCTCCCCAACGTTCGCCAATTCGTAGGCCGCCTCGAAGGGCAACTCGATTCCGAATGCCTCTTCCACGTTCATGAGGAGGATGGAATGGGAGAGCGAATCCCAACCGTCCACATCAGTACTAGTGGTCTCGCTCGTGATGATTTCCTCAGGCGACACATGAAAGGTAGCCGCGACGGTGGCACGCACTTTTTGGAAGACATTCGTATCGCTCATGAGTTTTGTTGCTCTCTTGCCTCAAATTCGCCGCGCAGGTACAGCTCCTTATTCTTGGTACGGCTGATTTTTCCACTCGTCGTCTTTACTAGCGCCCCTGCGGCCACAGGAACGAAGGCATGAATTGCCAAGCCCGCACGCTCTAAGATATGCCGCTTTGCGCGTGATGTCGTAGCCGCCGACGCGCCATCTCCCGAGCACTCGGCAAGCACGACCACGACCGTCGCATCGCTCCGTTCGTCCTCAACCGCGATGGCGACGCATCGTCCCGGGACGATGCCTTCAATATCTGTCAGGAGCGCTTCGATTTCATGGGCGTAGTAGTTCCGGCCATTCACAATCAGCATGTCATCGACACGGCCCGTAACGTATAATTCACCATCATGCAAAAAGCCTACATCGCCGGTCGCATACCAGCCGTCAGCCAAGCGTTCACGCGTCTTTTCCGGGAGCCGATAGTAGCCACCGAAAAGAAACTTGCTAGTAACATGGATTTCGCCGATCTGGTTCTCGGCAACCTCTTCACCCGTGATATGATCCCGGACTAAGACCGCGACACTGTTGGCCGCACTTCCGCAGGAGAGGAGTCGCTGTTCCTGTTTTTCGTCTTGTGCATCGCTGAACACCCCCAGCGACAGCGCCGCAGCGTCGGCGCGCAACACCGTGGGGCTCTTCCCCAGCTGCGTTTGCGTTACGGCAAAAACGTTCTCTGCCATCGCATAACAAACGTGGAGCTTCTCTCGGCTGACACCGCTGGCGTGAAAACGCTCCAAGAATCGGTCGAATGTTGCCGGCTTGCAAGGTTCGGAGCAATTAATAAAAGCGCGCATCGACGACAGATCCCATTCCCTCTCTCCGCGGGCGCCGTTCACGAGGTGCGAAAACGCAAAATTGGGGAGCCAAGAAAACGTCGTGCGATACTGCTCGATCGCATCGAGCAGCATGCGCGGGCGCATCACCCATTCAAATGGATCGAGCGCGACCAGATGCGTGCCCTGCAAAAGCGAGCCCATGAAACAGGCAATAAAACCCATATCGTGATAGAGCGGTAGCCACGACGCTATAGAATCGCCATCCCCGAATCCGATCACCTCCGTATGCATCTTGTGGTGATCGAACAACATCCGATGCGTGAGCATCACGCCTTTTTTTAGGCCTGTTGTTCCGGAACTGTGCTGCAGGCATGCTATATCGCCCGGCTGCGCGTGCAAGCCGATGAAATCAGCGTGGGGATCATTCGGCGAAGCAAGGATCGAATCGTCAGCTACGCATATGCCGATTGGAAGGGTGGAGATGAGCCGTTCGGCAGTAGCCGCGTTTTCTTCATACGTGACGATGAGGCGCGGTTCGATGCGCCTGAATAGGGCTTCATGATCGGACCAATACAATGCCGGGCGTTGCTTGGGCGAGGGGAACGGCATAAATGACGGGACGGCGCCGGCCAATATCGCACCAAGGTAGCTGTAAAACAAATGCGGAGAATGACGAAGAATAATCAAGACGACATCGCCACGACCAATGCCCCGCATCTGATAATAACGCGCGTACGCGCAGCTACGTTCGTAAAGCTCAGCGAACGTGATACGAGTGGTGTGTGGCCCCAGCGTAAACGTGCAGAATGCCGCTTCAGGCGTTCGATGCGCCAGGTATTTGACTTGCTGAGACAAGTTGATGCTCATCGCTCAATATCCAATGGTGCGAGGCACACGCGCCGCAATGGTTTACCGCGCCGGGCCGGGCTGTGGCTATTTAGCTTTGCGATTATGTCGCACCATTAAAAGTTCATGCCGTGTTTTTGGCGAAATCTGAACATCGTACATTAGCGAACTTAGGAGCAATTGGAAACCCATCATAAACGGGAGCACCGCGAGCATCACGGTGCCGATGGGCTTTGGAAGGTGCGTTATAAATCCATTTATCCATTGGACCAATCCGAACACGAATCCGAAGAGCGTCAGGGAGAGACCCATAACAAAATACAGTGTCCCAATGTTCACATCGAAAATGAGATACTGAACGAAAAACCTTTTTAGGGTGAGTTTTGCTAGTCTTTGAGGGAATTCAAAAATCACGCGTCTTACGGAGAGCGAGCTGGGTGCAAGATTGTAAATCGTCGGCATCTCGAGTTCGAGTATCGGGAAACGCTTGAGGCCAAACTCGCAAAGTATCGAGATTTCAAAAAAATAGCTGTCGGCAAACGATCGCCAATCTAGCATGCGTAGCGCATCGGATCGAAAGGCGACATAGCCGTTAGTGGGGTCGAGCAGATTCCAATAGCCCGAGGCCGCTTTCGTCATCAGGGACAGAACCGCGTTCCCCCAAAGACGAACTTTCGGCATGAGGCGAACGACGCTTGCATCAAAAAAACGATTCCCTTTCACGTACGCAAGGACTGGATCCCGGTCGAACGCGTCTTGAATCGCCGGAATAAACGACGGATCCATCTGTCCGTCCGCATCGATCTTCACGATGATCTCGGCATGGCACTCTAAGGCTGCGGCAATACCGGTTTTCATAGCCGCGCCAACGCCTCCGTTGGCACTATGTGCGATGACGATCACGCGAGGATCGTTGCGGTAGGCACTGGTTATAATTGCACCGCTTCCTTGCGGGCATGCGTCATCTACCACAACTACGGCTTGCGCATAAGTAAGGGCAGTCTGCACCACGTTTTTAATTGATGCTGCGGCGCGATAAGCCGGAATGACGCAGCAAACCGTAATGGCCTCGCCATCGGAGCTCCTCGGCAGCCCTTGTTCAGACGGTGATAGTGTCCGGGAAATAGTGTCCACAGTTTGAGCGGTTTAGACGGGGCAGTTGGAGTTCCCGGTGGATGCGTCGTCATTTTTTTGTTTCGCCCCGGTCTAACGCAGGCAGGAGCTCCCGGCCGGCGAGCCTACGCTAGAGCGAGTCGTGGCAATCGGCTTCGTCGGTGGAGAAATCTTGCCTAGTCGAATCCAGACGCAGTCGTCGGCAAGGTCCGCAGTCGGGAGGCGTGTAATGCGTGGGCGATGTCTGTTGACCGGTTGAGCCGCGCTGATATAGACCGGGCGCGGGCGCGTTTACTGAAAATGCACTTCGAGAGCGGCGTCGGCCACATCGGCGGAAACCTCTCCGCGCTAGACGCACTCCTCGTTCTCATGCATGAATGTGTTCGCGGGCCCGACATGTTCGTGCTTTCAAAAGGTCATGCCGCAGGGGCACTCTACATCGCCCTGTGGAGCATCGGCCGCGTGAGCGAGGAAGACCTCCATACATTCCACGGCGAGAACACACGCTTTCCCGGCCACCCTCCGGCGGCCACCATTCCGGAGATTCGCTTTGCTACGGGCAGCCTTGGGCACGGCCTTTCCCTCGCGGCCGGATCGGCGCTCGGCTTTCGCCTAAAGGGCATCGATGCTCGTTCGTTCTGCCTGACCTCGGACGGAGAATGGCAAGAGGGATCAACATGGGAAGGCCTGATTTTTGCGAGCCATCACCGCCTCGGGAACCTGACGATTTTAATAGATCACAATCAACTGCAAGGTTTTGGTACCACCGCTGAAGTCGCTTCGATGTCTCCGTTATGGGAAAAACTGCGCGGTTTCGACGTTGATATCGATATTGTGGACGGACACGATCATGCGGCCCTGCGCAGCGCAATAGCCAAACGGTCCGATCGCCCACACTGCATAATTCTCGCGACAACGAAGGGCCACGGCGTGAGCTTTATGGAAGGCCGAATGGAGTGGCATTACCTACCGTTAACCCGCGAGCTCTATGATATGGCTCTAGGCGAGATTGGACGCATGTGAGAAAGGCCTTCTGTGACGCTCTCGTGGCGCGGGCGGCGGATCCGCGGATGGTCTTCTTTACGGGAGACCTAGGCTTTATGGCGCTCGAACCGTTGAAATCGGCTTTGGGTGAGCGCTTCATAAACGCGGGAGTCTCGGAACAAAACATGGTTTCGGTAGCCGCTGCGCTTGCTGCCCAAGATTTCGACGTGTGGGCCTACAGCATCGCGCCCTTTTGTTATGCGCGCCCCTTCGAACAAATCCGCAACGACCTAGCATTTCACGATCTTCCGGTTAAGCTCGTTGGAAATGGGGGCGGATATGCTTATGGTGTTATGGGCCCGACCCACCATGCGATCGAGGACTATGGCGTCCTCCTCACCTTGCAGAACATTGCCGTGTTCGTGCCCGCCTTCGACGAAGATGTGGCGACGGTCGTCGCCATGGCCGCGCAGGTCCGTTCCCCCGCGTACCTCCGTTTAGGCCGAGGTGAGGCGCCCGCGAGTTTCGCTGTGCCTGATTATGCGCCGTGGCGGCAACTTGTTGCCGGAGATGGGATGGCTGTCGTTGTGCTGGGCCCGCTCGTGGGTACCTACCTCGAACCGATCATGGCTCTGCCGCAGGCTCGACGGCCGAACCTCTGGGCACTAACGGAGCTTCCGCTGGAACGCCATGCTTTGCCGCCGGCCTTGCTTGACGCGATTGCGAATGGGCCTGGGCTCTGCGTGATTGAAGAACATGTTCGCCAGGGCGGGTTAGCGAGCCAGCTTGCGACCGATTTAATGGAACGCGGGCTCTTCCCTAAGCGCTTCACGAGCTTGCATGCGCGTTCGCATCGCTACGAGCGTTACGGGTCGCAGCAATATCTACGGAAGGCTTCGGGACTCGACCCGGAGTCGGTCCTTGAGGCGATCGCCCTATGATCGATCTCGAGCGCTATATTCGGGCCTTACGCGGCCCGATTCTGGTCACCGGCGGGTCGGGATTCATCGGTGCGAATCTTTTCAAAACCATAGCCGCTCACCGCAAAGACGTTTTCGCGGTAGAACAGCGCGCCAAAAGCTGGCGACTTGCGGACGTGAATGACGAGCATGTATTCACCGTTGACCTGACCGACAAAGCGGCAACCAAGAATCTCGTCGAAAGCACCGGCGTACAAACGGTGTTCGACTGCGTAGCCTACGGAGCTTACTCTTTCGAACAAGACGTCGATAAAATCTATCGCACCAATTTTTCCGCGCTCGTCAATATTACCGAAATGCTGGCTCGTGTGCCATTCGCGGCCTATGTGCACGCCGGTACGTCGTCCGAATACGGTACTAACTGCACCGCACCGCCGGAGTCAGGACCGTTCGAACCGAACAGCTACTACGCGGTTTCTAAGTTAGCGGCGGCAAACCACTTGCATTTCCTGGGAAAGCAAAAAGCCTTCCCATGCCTAAATTTGCGACTCTATTCGGTATACGGGCCCCTCGAAGACACTTCGCGTCTGATCCCTCAACTGCTTCGATCTGCGCTGAAGGGGCAATACCCGACGTTGGTTGACGCGCGTGTCTCACGCGATTTTATACACGTTGACGATGTGTGTAGAGCCTTCATCGTTGCAGCTGCGAAAATGAACCCCGCATTCTACGGCGAGAGCCTTAATATTGGAACCGGCAGATGCGTGACCGTCGGTGAATTGGCTCTGCTTGCGAAGGATGTGTTTGGCCTCCCCGGAGAGCCTGAATTCGGCTCGATGCCGAATCGCGCTTGGGATCTCGCACATTGGTATGCCGATGCCGGGAAAGCGCAGCGCATGCTCGATTGGACGGCGTCCATTTCGCTTGAAGACGGATTGAAAAAGACCGCCTCTTGGGTCGCAGGGCTCGACGATCGGCAGTTTAAGGTCGTTACGGATAAGTCAGCCCAGAAACGCAAACGCAGCGTCAGCGCCATAGTCGCATGTTACAAGGACGAGCGTGCAATTCCATTAATGCACGAGCGGCTCACCACAACATTTCGTAAGCTTGGAATCGACTACGAAATCATCTTCGTTGACGATTCAAGCCCGGACGGGGACGCTGCGGCGATCCGCGAAATCACGGCTCGCGATCCGCGCGTGGTGGGCATCTCTCACTCCCGGAACTTTGGCTCGCAAATGGCGTTTCGCAGCGGTATGGAGCTATCCACTAAGGATGCCGTGGTGCTGTTAGACGGCGATCTCCAGGACCCACCCGAACTCATCGAGGCCTTTTACGAACGCTGGGAGCAGGGATCGGATGTCGTCTTCGGGCGCCGCGTAAAGCGCGATATGCCTTTCGCGTGGGAGCTGCTTTATAAAGCCTTCTACCGTGTATTTTCCGCATTTAGTTATGTTCCGATTCCGCTTGATGCCGGCGACTTCTCGCTGATGGATCGTCGCGTCGTTGGCTGGCTCCTTGCCTGCACGGAACGCGATCTGTTCGTGCGAGGATTGCGAGCATACGTGGGCTTCAAACAAACCGGCATCGACTACGTCCGCCCGGAGCGCGCTTTTGGGCGATCAACGAACAATATATTGAGGAATATCGAATGGGCGAAGCGGGGCATTTTTTCCTTTAGCAACACGCCGCTCGCGATGCTCACGACCCTTGGTGTGGCCGCACTCGGCATATCGATGCTGATCGCCGTCATCGAGGCACTATTGCGCATCTTCGTGCCCGGTATTGCCCCTAAGGGAATCACGACCGTCTTGATCGCAATTCTCCTCTTCGGGTCGTTCAATCTCTTTGCCGTGGGTGTGGTGGGTGAGTACGTCGCAAAAATCATGACGGAAGTCAAAGGGCGTCCTCGACTAATTCGATCTGGACTGATACGCGATGGCGAAGTCACCGACCTTTTGCCCGACGGTCGCGTTCGCTGACGATGCTGGCCAACGACGAACATGTCAAGAGGGCTTGTGCGGCTGCAGCAGCGTAGGTTCGCCTCGTGCGACTAATTAAAAAAAGGCCGGCGCTCTGGATCTACTTTGTCCCAGCTAGCATTTTGCTTCCACTCTGTGCGGCTCTGATTGCGTTAAAGATCATTCATATCGACGCTTTGCGTGGGGACTCGGCGATCTATTTCCAAACGGCGCGAAACATCGCCGCGCACGGGACGCCGACGAGCAGTCTATTTACGCATGTGTTGTTCTTCGTCCAAAGTCATCTTCCCAAGATGACGGCGTCAGCGATCGCCGCGAGTCCCCTGTTAACGCCCCCAGGCGGCAATGAGAATATTCTTAGGCTGCACTCCTATTTCGTTTTATTCCCAATCGGGCTATTCGCAAAAATAATACCTGTAGAGTGGCTGCTTCCGATCGTCTTCGCGCTTTCATTTGTCGGGCTCGTATACCTAGCTGTTGTGATGTTATTAAGGCGGTCGATTCCGGCCTGGGGCGCGGCCATATTTGGGCTGATGGTGATGACTCATCCCGCATGGGGCGAGAGCATTCTGTTCGGGCAATTCTATCCGGATCGGATTTTCGTCCTGTCCGGGTTTGTTTTTATGGCTTTGGCGTCGCGGGAACGTGCGCCGCGGTGGGCGTTTATTGCCGTCGGGCTTCTCTGCGCTTCGATCAACGAGCGTGGAGCCCTCACCGCTGGGGGGGCGCTGCTGCTGTATACATTACTGTATTGGCGGACGGTCCCCGATCGAACCTTTAAGCTTGTTACATCGGTAGCGCTCGTTGTCTTCGGCGAACTGATGCTCAAGGTTGTGGTAGTAAACAGCGCTTACAGTACGTTTTTACCTACTAGCCTTCACGCGTTATTGAAGGAGCTGCAGCAACCACATTTTGTCAATGGGATCCTCGTGCTGCTCTTGGTAAATGCAGCGCTGTTTGCGATTGCTTTCTTTGAATGGCGCGCCGCGCTCGTTGCCTTGGTGGTTATGCTGCCAAATGTATTTGGGAACATTGGTGGCGCGGAGAAGACCGGATGGAGTACGCACTACCACTCCTTTTACTTTCCAATCCTCGTGTGGGCCGCCCTACTGGGTTTCGTGCGAGCTTACCACCTGGCTTGCGAGCGTAGGGTAAAATGGCTATTCTACTGTGGGGCGGTTGCTGCATTACTGCTTATAGGCTCCATCGTGCCCTTCGCGGGTGTTCCGGAGATCGCGCTTACGCAGCTCGCGCAAACCTTTGTTCCAACAGTCATCGAGCAAGTTCAAACGTTTGTGAGTCCACGTGGAGTTGCGCTATATCGCCTGGGGCAAGAGGTTGCGGCCGCCGTTCCGGAGGGAGCGTCGGTTACAACGCCGGAGGCGGGAATGCCATTCTTGTATCACGAGCGGAGCGTGTACTTCTTCCCAATGAATATCGACACTGCGGATTACGCCGTGCTTGCCGTTTGGCCGAATGGCAATGGCTACACGTACGGCGGGGCGGTGAGTTTTCTTGGTGCCGCTGAGCTGAGTCGCGTCAACAACGTTATCCTCAAGCGAATGCGCAAGGATGGGTATGATTTAAATCACCCACACGTCATTCCGGGCCTAGGGATAGCGATTGTGAAGCGCAAGAAGCGCTGACGAGGCGACTACTTTCCGAACACGCCAATGTGTATAGTCGTGGGGATCAGTAGTAGACCATCACGTGTTTCCGACCCAAGAATGCGCAGGCGGGCTCCGCCAATGTCCCGATAGCCCTGCGGCGATCGCACATGCTCGCCCCGGTCCTTCGTGGCGACGTATCGTGCAAGGCGCGACTGTTTCGGAGTAAAGCACGGATCGAGCGTTATAACACGGCCAGTGGGAGAAAGGCCTTTGCAAATATCGGCAAAGAGGTTATCGGCCGTGGCATCGTCGCAATGGTGAACAACGCCGAGAAGGAGCACAAGATCGTACGGGGCGAGCGTTTGTGCTGCGAAACTGTCAAAATAACCACATGTGAATTGTGCGCGGTTTCCGAATCGCCGCCGCGCAGATGCCACGTATCCCGCGTTAGGTTCGAAGCCGAAGTACTCGACTTTTGGAAGGTATCTTACAGCGAGACCTGGCCCACAGCCGATGTCCAGAACTCTTTCCCCCGTGACAACATTTGCGTGATGCGTGATGCAGTAGCGGCGCGGCTTCTCAGCGCCCAGGAGCCATTGCGTTAGGTTGTATACGGTAGGGTTTTCGAGAAGAGCGGTGGCTTTCACGCAGCACCCTTATGCGGGCGAGCCCCCACTTTCCCCCGCTCACGAGGAATGTTGGTCCCTCCGATGCCCCCGAACCACGGAGCCGAATGGCCCAAACCTCGATATGTGTATAGCATGCGGGGTAGCATCTTTAGTAGCGCTGTCCGCCTTCATAAACCCGGAAAGATTACGGTGCTAGCGCCGGAAAGCCGTTGAGAGGATCGGCAGCGGGACATGCCAACGATATTATGGTGCTTGCTGCCGCCGTATTCCTGATCATCCAAAATCTCATTGCCCCTGCCCCAGCGGGCGCATCCTCAACGCCTGGGCCGGGCACTACGTGGCGACCTGTCCTGGCGACGCTAGGTGATTCAATCACGTTCGGCGTCGGCGCGTCGGATGCCAAGAAGACGTCGTATGCAGCTATCTTCGCCGCGGACCTTGGTGCCAACTGGACCAATCTCGGCATCTCCGGCGAAACCTCATCCCGGAGCCCAACTCCTTTTTTCCTGGGCACTCTGCCAGCGGCGCCCCATATCCGAAAATGGACGGCATACTCGCAGACGAGGTGTCGCGCGTTCCTGTAGATTCAAATATCGTCACAATATACATTGGCACGAACGATATCTGGATGTCGACAGTTGAATTTGCGGCCCAATTTATCGGATATTACAAGCATGCCAGCGCTTTTCTCCGAAGTGCGCAGAACGTTTGCTTCAGATATGACTGCGCTGGTCGCCGCCGTTCGAGCGCGGGCACCTGATGCGCGTATCGTTATCGCGACGAATATTAATTCGGCCGACAAGGGCGGGTTGGAAAACCTAAATTGTGCGCCATACAGCGTTTATCGTCAGGGCCGCACGCGTCTCATAAATGGGATGAACGCTGCAGTTGAAGCTCAGGGTGCCACGGTCGTCGATCTTAACTGTGATTCCAGATTATACGACGTCAAAAACTACTTGACTCCTGTCGACCTTCATCCAAATGACAAAGGGCACGCGATCATCGCCGCCGATTTTCTTGCAGCGATTCAACATCCTGTGCCGCCCGCTCCGTGTAAATACGATTCAGTGCTCCGGTGAACCGCGAGCGGCTCCGGCAGCGCTACCAAGCCCGGCGGCGACGCCGATCCCTGATCCGCGCGTAACCCGGGGCATCACAGCGCGGCTTCGGTCCGTAGCGCGTCGCGCCGCCGATCCTACCGGCGGCCCCGTGCTGCCGCGGCGATAGATGAGGCGTGGGAAGGACTAAACCAAAATACTCGACAAGCCACGTAAGCTGTTGGCGGCTTCTTAGAGCCCCAGATCATCGGCCGTCGAGGGCGCCTTGTACGCAATATCACAGGTTCTCGTTGGACTTCTGGTCGCGCATGTTGCGTGGCTCTTCTTTTTCGTGACCGGACTGAGCGTCGAACCGCGCAACGCCGCCGCTCCGACCAGCGCTGGCCGTGCGATGCTTCGAATCGTTATTGCAACCGCAGCCGGCTTCGCGATCTGTGGTTTTGAAGGCTTCGTTCTAGGGATGGTCGGCCTACTAACCGTTCCCGGGCTGGCCATAATGGTGGCGGCAAACCTCGTTACCGTTAGCCTCGTACATCGTAACAGCGTCCTCGAGCGCTCGTTTTGGATCGCGCGCGGAAATACTATCCGGATCGCGTTCAACGCGCCGGCGCTGCTGTTATACGCCGTCATGTTGGTGCTTTGCACGCAAGCCGCGCTCCCGGACATCAGCTCCGATGGCGTTCGTATCCATCTAGCTTATCCGTACGAGTGGTTTCGGGCAGGTCGTATTTATGCCGATTATCGCTTCCGGTTTCCGTACTACGCATTTAACTATGAGCTATTGTACGCCTGGATGTTTGTCGCGCGCCTCGGCCGGTATGTCGCATTCCTGAACTGGCTCGCCGGAACGATCGTATGCCTGGGCATATTTGCGCTGATCGCTAGTATTGACGAAGCGGCGCAGAGAGCCGGAACGGCGCTACGCCAGGGAGCCGCGAACGTCGTCTATATCGCGCTTCCTCTGAGCGTCGTGCTGAGCGCGGTCTTCTTGCGTTGGACCGGAACGGCGATGGAAGACACCGCTACCGGGATGTTCTTCTTAGCAGCTATCGGAGCCGCGATCACGGCGATACTTACGGATGAGCCGAGGTACGTGCTCGCGGCGATACTCTGCACGTCGTTCCTCGCCGGAATGAAGCCATCGTTCTTTGTGTTCGTTCCAGCAGCGGTCGTTCTCATGCTCGTCGGATTGAAAGGCCGGGTCCCGAAGCGTCGTTTGCTGGGCTTGATCGTGCTCCTTTGCGCCCTGTCCTCGCCGTGGTACGTGAGGAATCTGATTCAAGACGGAGACCCGGTTCCACCGGTATTTAATCTCATGTTGCGAGGTAAGGATCCATCGTTCACCAAGGCCGAATGGGCGGGGATAACGGCAGACCTCCACACCGACCATTCAGCGGCTGCGGTAGCGTCCTATCCGCTGCGCGTGTTATCCGATCCACTGTCGAAGGATTTCCGCGAATATGGCGTTACCGCCGTCTTCCTTTCGCTGTACGCCATCGCTGCGGGATGGTTGTTTTTCATCCTTAGGTCGTCGAGATCGAGAGAGGAGTGGGCGATCGAGGGGCTTCTGACATGGACGCTGCTGGGCGTTGCATATCTCTTTGCTTCGTCGACGCTCGCGCGCTATTCGCTGCTGTTCTATCCTGCAATGGCTGCCGCCGCCGGTTCGCTGCTGCTGTACTTCGCACCGCGCATACGCTTCGGCCTAATCGTCATCCCCTTTTTCGCCGTGGCGACGATCATCCCATCTGCATCGGCCGACACCTTCTATCTCAACTACGACGTTGCCAATTACATGAATCTAAGCGCGTTCATGCCCAGTGATAATGCTTTGCTCGATAGAGATCTTGCGGGATATTCGGAGGCCGAGGGAATCTTCAACGCGCCGGCCTTGAAACTGCCTGCCTACAACACCGTGCTGCTCGTGCAAGCGGAGATAAACTACTACGTCGAGCTCCACGGCGCCCACGCCTTCGGCGATTGGTTCGGGCCGGGGAGTTATCGTCTTTTAGCAGCTGCCATCGATAGAGACGGGGCAATGGAATATATGGATGCCAACAAGATTGGCGCGGTTGTCGTAGGCGTTGATAGCGGCGTACTTGCGCCCACCGAAATCACATTTTTGCGTCGCCAGTTGCTGCAAGGAGGCTTCATGGAGGCGCCTACATCCGACGCGCATTTCATCGCGTTCGAACGGAAGCTTTAATAGAAAAATAGGCGCTGAAGGATGACGCCCAGGGATCGTGTGTCTTTCATGCCTGCGGGATCGATATTGTGTGGGACGAAAGCCGGTTGGGTTCGCAACTGAAAGGTTATCGGGCCTACGACGCCGCGGAGTTTCGCCGGCAGCTCGATGGTAGCGCTGTTCATCCCTCCGTGAAAGCAGCAGGCGCGGCGCGCCGGCTGGCCATTGAAGACGACCGTTAGGGCTATCCCGTGGGCTTTGAACCATCCGGTGCTTGCCGCGTCCGAATCGGGAAGATAGAACACGAGCACTAGATTTCCCGCTGGTAGATGCTTTGTTGCGGTAAGGGTAGCGAGCGGTGCCGTTAGGCAGCACGTGAGGTCGCTTGAGCGCCCGACATACAGGCCGCGGTACAAAGCCCCCGGCTTCGTACCGGCCGGGACGACGACTCCGCCTGGGGCCACGGGAGTCACGACGACGTGCTGCGGCTTGGCCGTGCAGGAGGTTATGCCGAGAGACAACGTCACTGCGAGGACGAAACAGATCGATTTATAGCGCATTACTATCTCGGGGATGAGATTGCCGACCCGCGAGTCCCGTCCCTCGTCGAGCGGGCGAGATTGTCATGTAGCCAGAATGCTCGCCGAATGTCGCGCGATTCTGTCTCTCCCCGCCTTGAAGCTCGACTCCTCGGGCGCTACCTCCTTGGGGGGGAGCCGCACGAACGAATACTGGAAGTGTACGTTCGAGCCGAGGCATACCTGGAGGAACTCGACGACTCCTCATCTCGGCTCCTGAGTCTTGCGTTGCGCCACCCCTGGCTCTTAAGCGCGATCGACGGCCGCCTTGCGATGGTTCGTTCAGATTCGCCGCTGCGAGCACGTATTTTGGCGATGTCGGCAATTTTGGAAACGTCTCCCGAATACTATGCCGACTTCGCGCCGCGTGCCGGCCTGCGATCGGGCCTGGCTGCGTTTGGGGCTGGGGCGAGATTGGTAGCAAGCGCCGCGCTAGGCACCCTTGTCCTCCGCCACTTCGTATGAGCGTTACCGACTGCATCGTCGTCGGATCGGGTGCGACCGGATCGATTGCCGCGCACTCGCTGATCTCTTCCGGTTTGAGCGTTCTTATGCTCGACGGCGGCCAGCGCGACGATACATATCAGGGTCTGATCCCGGAGCAGTCGTTCGTTGAGTTGCGCCGTTCCGACCGGGAGCAGCGCGACTACTTTCTCGGACGAGAGTTCGAGAGCCTCAGAACCCACGCTGGCGAGAGCTACGCGCATCTAACTCCTCCGCGGCGGTCGATCATCGCCGAGGTCGGCCGATTTTTACCGACGCGGTCGGATACTTTTGCGCCCGTTGAGAGCCTTGCATTAGGAGGGTTGGGCAGCGGTTGGGGGCTCGGGTGCAATGTCTTCTCCGAGGCCGAGTTACAACGAGCGTCTCTACCCATTGCGGAGATGCGCCAAGCATACCAAAACATCTCCGACCTGATCGGAATCTCGGGCTCTGCCGACGATGCCGCATCCTACACGCATGGAGGACTCGAGCGCATTCAGCCATCGATTCCGGCCGATCCAACCATCGAGGCGCTGCTTGCGCGGTACAGCCGCCGAAAGCCGCAAATACACGCCGGCGGGTTTCGCTTAGGCCGTCCTGCCTTGGCGCTCTTGACCGAAAAGAAGGACGGGCGTTGCGCAACGACGCTGCGGGACATGGATTTCTATTCGGACGCAGAGCGGGCGGCTTGGCGCCCGTGGATCCTGGTCGAAGAACTCATGCGAGACCGGCGCTTCACATACGAAGGAAACGTTCTCGTTACACGCTTTACCGAGCGCGATGGATTCATCGAGGTTTCCACACTCGACATCCGCGGCCTCGGGGAGCGTACGCACCGCTGTAGGCGCTTGGTCCTAGCCGCCGGTGTGTTCGGCTCCGCGAGAATCGTGCTCCGCTCGCGCGATGACGCGGACACGAAGCTGCCACTGCTGTGCAATCCCTACACGTATATGCCGTGCGTCGTCCCGAGCCGTGTAGGTAGGCCTATGCTGGACCGCAACACCGGGCTCGCACAGCTCGTCCTCCTGCACGACCCGGATTCGGACCACGGTGATATCGCCCAGGCGTCGTTGTATACCTATCGCTCGCTGTTACTGTTCAGATTGCTGCGCGAACTCCCAATCAATGCACGCGACGCGCGACAATTATTGCAGTTTGCGGTCTCGGGGTTGTTAATTGCGGGCATCCACCACCCGCAGGGCTATTCAAATACGACGTATCTTAGGCGTGAACCGGATGCAGTTTCACCCACCGGCGATCGGCTAGCGATCATTTCGGAGACGACCGCGCACGAAACGGAACGTATCGAGATACGGGAGCGACTCTTTATGCGCGCGCTCCGGCAACTCGGCGCCTACCCCGTCAAGCGAGTCCACCCGCCAAACGGTGCCAGCATCCACTATGCGGGGACGCTTCCGTTCGCAGATACCGGCGCGCCCTATACGCTTTCGCCGTCCGGGCGGTTGAGCACATTCCAAAACGTCTATGTGGCAGACGGATCGGGGTTTACGTTTCTTCCGGCGAAAGGTCTGACGCTTTCATTGATGGCGAATGCGTATCGGGTCGCGAAAGCGGTAGCGGCGGAGGCGCGCGCGTGAAGGGCGATCGCCGGACCATACTGTTGACCGGTGCGAGCGGGTTTATCGGCGTGGCGCTCGCGCGTGCCATGCTGGCGCGCGGTTGGCGCGTGGTCGGCGTCGGTCGAGCTAACGCGCCGATCGACGACCCGGCCTTCGAATGGCGCCGGCTCGACCTGGCCGCTGACGATCTTCCCGCCGACCTATTTACGAATGTCGACGTGCTTATTCACGGGGCGCTGCTTCGCCCCGGCGCCGCTGCGGGAGCCTTCACGAGCAACCTGCGGGCGGCGGCGAACCTCCTCGACGCGGCTATCGGTAACGGCGTAGCCGAGGCGTTGTTCATATCCAGCATGGCCGCAGACGGAGATGCGCTCTCGCAGTACGGGCAGCAAAAATATGCGATCGAACGCATGTTTCTAGAGCGGGGTTTTTTTTGTGTTCGTCCCGGCCTGGTTATCGGCAACGGCGGACTTTTTCACGCACTCGCCGCATATCTCGCAAAACACGCATACGTTCCGCTGATCGACGGCGGCCGACAATCGGTCGAAACCATCTATATTGACGACTGTGTCGAGATTCTCGTTGACGCGCTGCAAAAGCCACTGCCGAACGGCGTGTATGCCGTCGCCGCGGAGCAGCCGATAGCCTATCGTCGATTATGTTTTTTATTAGCCCGACATCTTGGCGTAAAGCCGATATTTATACCCGTCCCGTTTTTCATAGCAAACCTGGGCCTTTCGGTCGCGCAGATGCTGCACGTTCCGTTACCGATCGATCGCGATAACCTCCTAGGTTTGCGCGGCATGAAACCTACGCCGATCGAGCGGCTCACGTCCCCGCACGGACGCCCCCTCGACGCCGAGCAGAGCATCGTCGCGACCCTGGCGAGCCGCACTACATGAAATACGAAGTGGTGTTATCGGCTCTATATGGGGCGTACGAGCGCCGGCTGCCCGAAGGCGTGCGAATGAAGTTCGCGCCGTTCGTGAATTCGCCGCACAGCCTAGGATTGTTCCTTAATTATATATGGATCGGGATTGTAGGCGAAGCCATATTGTTTGCGGCATTTTGGCTGCTGTTGGCAGTGCGTATGGAGCGGCTGCTCGCGCTGGCCATAAGCTATACGGTCGCGGTCTCCGCGCAGTTTGTGTTCAATAAATACTGCAATTTCCGATCCTTCGACCGAACGATCGTGCAGCAGGCCGGAACATATGTCATTATAACCGGTGTGGTCTACCTCGTTTCGGTGGCGGTCATAGAGGTAAGCGTCCGGCTCTTCCATCTCACTCCGATCCTAGGCTTACTCCTGACCGTTCCGATCTGTTTACCGATCGGCTACCTAGGGAATCGTTATCTCACATTTGGCCCCGGGATTCTTCTCCGAAGTCTGGAACGGTTCGAGCGAATGAAGCAAAAACGCCGCGGCCGAACGGGGAAGAACAACTAACAATGCTGCGCTTTCTTCGCGGCAAGCTCCAGGGTGTTAATCCTGCGTATATCGTCTTTCTCGAGTGCGAATCCATTGCTATGTGGCTGGTAGGAGGGCTCCCGGGCACCATCGGGTTTGCCTTCCGGTATGCGGCGTTCAAAGTGTTTTTCAAAGAGCTTAGCGGCTTTTGCTGGGTCCAACCAAGGGTGACCATCGTGCACGGGGATCGTCTCAGAGTGGGATCGCACTTTGGCTGCAACTCCGGATCGTACATCAATGCCATCGGCGGCATAACGATGGGCGATTACGTCCTTGTGGGATCGAACGTTACGATTTCTTCGGGAATGCATCCCATTGAAGGCCGGGAGCCGCCGGTCTTTGCGCGACAGTCCCTCCCCAAGGCGATCGCGATTGAAGACGACGTGTGGATCGGAGCCGGTGCGGTGATTATGCCCGGGGTGACGCTGCGAAAAGGTACGGTGATCGGAGCGAACGCCGTAGTAACGAAAGATACCGAGGAGTACTCCGTAAACGCCGGTATTCCAGCGCGGAAGATCCGCTCGCGTATCGATGCCCTATAAGTTTCACGCGCCTGACCAAGGAAGGGCCCAGTGCGCCGAGGCGGAAGCGCCATTGAAAATAGTTCACGCTACGATCGCAGCGCAAAGGTATGTACCGGGCCGCCTATGCCGCGCCGGGGCGCCGGGCGTGGGCGCTCGTGGTTCGCAAGGAATGAGGTACGACGCTTATGAGTGAGAATGAATCCGGTTCGGCCGAAGCTGGTCCTTGGTACCGTTCTCAATATTGGCTGCTCTTGCTGCCGGTGATCCTCTTCGGTTTGTGGATGTGGCATAGTCTAGCTGGGCCCCCTACACCGGTTGCCGAAACGCCGTCCGTCAGCGTACCTCAGAAGGCGGTGGTGCTTAGGAGCGCCGGGCCCAATCTCCTCGCCAACCCGTCGTTCAGACTGCACGGAAATGAGTGGACCGCCTATCATAACTACCAACCGATGAACATTACTTTTTCAAATCAAAATGGCGGTGAGGCGGCGATTTCGTTAAATGGCGTCAGCAATGGCGTGCAAGAGCTCTATCAGTTCGTTCATAGCAATAGAATTGAGGCCCTTGAAGTTAGTGGAATCATTCAGATATCTGGTTCCCCGCTACCGCCAACAGCCAGCGTTAATATCATGATGATCGATTCCGCGAACAAGTCGCAGGCCGTCTTTGGTGTGACATCGGCTAATGGCATCGGCGCATTTCACTTCGCGGTTGCATATAATCCGCCGGCACCTCTGAAGCAGTTCGTCATCGCCGTGGTGACTGGGCAGGCCACGAACAAGACCACGATCGTCACTATTCGCAATCCAAAGGTTGCGAAGCTGGTGGGAGGCGCGCCGTAGCCGGATCGGTCCGTAAACAATAAAACCTTGGCACATTCATGTTGACGGAGGCCGAGCCGGTGGGCTTCCGTAGCGCGGATGTACTGGGCTTGGAGAGCGCTTGGTCACATGATCCAGAAGCTCCAAATTGAGCACCGGCGCAAGGCGCCGCCGTTATGCGTGCCGATCGCGCTCGTGTACGATCGTGTCGACGCGGCCTATTAGTCTGGGTAGGGCTTTGAGGTCGAAGTGCTCGGCATCTCGGAAGAGTGATTGATCGCGCAGCCCGTCGCTTGTTGAAAGTAGATCCCAGATCGGGATGAAACCAATGCCTTCCGTCGCGCAGAACCGCTTATAGATGCGCTCGAGCGTGAGCCGCGTGGCATAGCGCATCCGCACAGGCTTCCAATGCTCTCGCATCTCGAGGCTCGGGGGCGGCATGCCCAGCACGTACAAGCGAGAAAATCCGGCATCGCGCAGCGCGCGTAGCCCGGTGAAGAGCGGCTCAATTCGGGCTTCGATACGTGCCCGCACCTCGCCGTACCCTAGTTGCGTAGGCGCTTGGTATGCGGGCAACGCATCGAACAACGCCGGCGGATCCTCTACCTCGAACGAAAAATCGGGATACAGTTCTTGCTCGATATCCCAAGAGTCCACGCCACCACACGAAATGACCGTTGATGGCATCGTCTCGCTAGGGCGAAAGTACAGCTCTTCGGTTGCATCGTTGAAGATGCGTAAGGTAAGCGGTGTGAAGAGATCGGTCAGGTTGTCGCGGGCACGCACGGTACACTTGAGATCCCAAAAGACGCGCGTCATATGTTCGTCGAAGCGTCCATCGTAAAAAAAGGTCGACGCGCGAAAGTACGGGCGCCATCGTGCTTGCGTAATGATGCGCCGATCGGGCTTCAGTGGATCCACGAAGAGCCTGCCGCCGAGTAGCCGCAGCTGGCTGTCGCCGATGAAGTTGATCGTCTCGGGTGCCGGATCGGCCAGGACGAAGTCGCCCGTTCGTTCACTCATTGTCACCAATTCGTGTCGAAGGCGATGAGGCGTGTAGTGAATTCCGCGAAGGTCCAGCTATTCCCATACCAGCGATAGCGCGTGTCTTCGTCCACGAACCGCAGCCCTAGCCGTTCGATGACCAGCGGATGAATCGGTAATTGTTGCTCGCCCTGGCCCGGATAAAGGGCGTAGGCGGCATCGAGTTCGGTGAGCACGGTTTCGTCGAGTTCGCCGATAATTTCACGGCTCGCTGCAAGCAGCCGTTGCAACAATATCGCGAGTAGACCGGTCGCAAGATGCCCGTGCGTCCAGAACTGATAACGATCGCAAAGATGATCGAATACAGCATCCTCCATCATTACGTCGCAGGCTGCATCGCGAGCCGCGATCGTCGCACGATCGCGATCGATCAAGCGCTCGAGGTCGGGCATTGCCGCGCGCGAGCGCTCGATGTAGCGCTTGTAAGATTCCTCAGAAGGTAGCCCGAGTTCGGCAACCGCGGATGCTACCCAGTCGCTCTGAGGATAGCGTCCCCACGGATATGCTGCCTCCGCGCGATTGCGCCGGTCTTTGATGCGAAACGGCCATAATGCATTCATCGCAACTGCGGGAAAACGAAGAACCCGGCAGCCGGCGGGGACGGCGCGCAAAACCGCGTCGCGCGGTTCTAGGACCGCGCGCTGATCGTACTGTTCCCACAGGAGCACGGCTCGTCCGACATCCGCCGGCATTTCGAAGGCCGCATCGCGCGTACCGTTGGGCGCCGCGATCGTGGCAATCTGAAAATCGAAGCGTCGCGTGAGCGAGGGCACCTGACGCAGTAAAAAACATAAAAACTGCGCCTGGCAACTTCCGTAGATAACAACGCAGGGGCGATTATCCGCCATTAGGGGTCCGCTATGCCTCGCGAATGCAGGAGCTCCCGGATACTGTGAACCGATCGCAAGCGCGTCATTTCATCGCTATCGATCGCGATCCCGTATTCGCGCTCCAGCATGAACGCCAGTTCGATTTCGCGCTGGGAGTCCCACGTCGCGAGCGTCTCAAAGTTCGATTCCTCATCGATCTCCGAGGGATCAATTCCCATCTCGCCGGCGAGCAACAACAGTAATCTTCCCAACATGCATTGGCGAGCTTCTTACTCCCTGGCGTGCGCCCTGCCGGCACCCATGGCTAGGCTGAGGTCGCCCGTACGGAGGGGATGAGCCCATGCGGCTTAGTGCGCGTTTTTTACGCGGAAGTATTTCACCATGATTTCGCGCGCGATCGGGGCGGCCACTTCGGAGCCGTAGCCGCCGCTGCGATCGACGAAGACGGCGATCGCGATTTTCGGATGCTTCGTGGGCGCCCAGGCAATGAACCACGTCGTGTTCGCGCCGCTGCCGCCCACGCCGGTTTCGGCGGTGCCGGTTTTACCCGAGTACGGCAATCCCGGTATCGCTTCACCGTACGCCGTGCCGCCCGGATCCGTCACTTTCGCCATGCCTAGGCGCACGTAACGCAGCGCTACTTGCGTTGCGGGCACGTGGCGAATGATCTGCGGGTCGATCGTTTTGATGATCTTGCCGTCGGGGCTGCGAATCTCGTGCACGATCTCCGGTTTGTAGAGCGTGCCGCCGTTGATGACCGTCGATGCGACGTTCACCATCTGCAACGG
>DATKQG010000094.1 GCA_035532835.1 Candidatus Dormiibacterota bacterium | reverse complement strand
CACCGAGAAGCTCGTGGGCACCGCGGGTCGCGGTGCGCGGGCACGCATCGAGGCGCCTTCGCCGATGGCCTTTCGTCTCTCGGAGATCCGCTTGGACGAGCAGGGCGAGCGCGCGTTTGCGCTGCTCTCGGCGGCGGAACGCGTCTCGCGCAGCGTGCAGTTCGCATACGAAGACAAAGAGGGGAATCGCACCTCGCGCACCGTCGATCCGTATGGTTTCATCCTGAGTTCCGGGCGCGTCTATTGTGTCGCATACGATCATGGCAGGCGCGAGCAGCGTACGTTCGCCGTCGATAACATCCACGATCCCGACGTCCTGGCCAAGACGTTCGCCAAACCGCGCGATTTCAACATCGAAGAATTTGCCGCCGAGTCGATCAGCGGGGTCTTGCACGGCTCGCAGACGACGCACGTACGGGTACGCTTCGATGCGCGCGTAGCGAAGGCGGCTATTGCCGCGCGCGTTTTGGCCGGGCGCGAAATCGACCGGCGCGGCGATGGATCGGTTGAGATTTCATACCGCGTCGCGGATACGGACGAACTGGTGCGCTGGGTGCTCGGATGGGGGGCGCAGGCCGAAGTGCTGGCACCCGACGACGTGCGAGCGCGCGCCGCGGCGCTGGTGGAAGAGATGGCGAATCGTTACGCGGGAGCGTCGCGGGCATAACGAAACCCGTCGGGCTCGATACCGGCGGGTCTCGACGTATTCGCGCACTACGGAGGGGAAACTCGAATGCTCTCGGGTGGGAGGGCACCCTTGCTCCGCCGTAGCGGTTCGGCCGTTGCCTCGGTCCGTTGCTTGTGACAACGGTACGCGTGCTTTCGCATCCGGCCGCGATCGATACGTTCGTCGCACTTCGATGGTCGAAGTGCAGGCATCGTAGCACGACAAAGGTCGGTCGACAAGAAATTGGGAAGGGCCGCCCACAACCTTTCCACAACTTTTTGAAATTATGCACATTTTGTTCGCGGCGATGCTTGTCGCCCAAAGCTTTTTTGGCGGCCTACCGGTCGACGGCATCCGGTGCGATGCAACCGAAGGCGTGGTCGAACACATCCACGCGCATCTGCAACTGTTCGATCGCGGCCAGCCCCTCGAGGTCCCCGCGCAGATCGGCATTCCGCAGACGGGCGCGTGCCTCTATTGGCTGCACACGCACGCGGCCGACGGCATCATCCACATCGAATCGCCGGTGAAGCGCCCGTTCACGCTCGGAGAGTTCTTCGACCTGTGGGGCATGACGTTGAGCTGGCAACGGGCTGCGAGCATGCGCGCGCCAAAGGGGCGCCATCTCTGGATTTGGGTCGATGGGCATGCCTGGCACGGGGCGAATCCGCGCTCGATCGTCTTGCACGACCATCAGGAAATCGTGATCCAAGACGGGCCACCGTTCGGCCACCCGCGCCCGGGCGTCTTTCAATAAGCTGCAGCGAGCAAGCCTGAAGGCCCGGCGCTGCGTGGCCGGAAGTAGTTGGCCCGTATGCCCATTACGAGCGCTTCCCAGACCATCGAACTCGACGGCCGTCATCTCTCGCTTGAGGCGATCGAAGCGGTCGCTAACGGAGCGCCCGTCCGCGTCGGAGATGCGGCGTGGCAGCGCGTGAAGGCGGCGCGCGAGTTCGTTGAAGCGCGCTTCGCCGACGGCGATGCGATCTACGGCGTCACCACCGGTTTCGGGCGGCTGGCCAACGTTCAGATTGCTCCCGAAGACGCCGCGCAACTGCAACTGAACTTGGTGCGTAGCCATGCAGCCGGTACCGGAGCGCCGCTTGCCGAGCAGTACGCGCGCGCGGCGGGCGTGCTGCGCGTCAACTCGCTTGCGGCGGGCCACTCGGGCATCAAAGTCGATACCCTCGAGCTGCTGCTCGAGCTCCTCAACCGCGGCGTTACGCCGGTCGTGCCATCGCAGGGCTCGGTCGGTGCGAGCGGCGATCTTGCGCCGCTCGCACACATGAGCCTCACGCTCCTGGGCGAGGGCGAGGCTTTCTATGGCGGGGAGCGCCTGCCCAGCGCGGTCGCGCTCGAGCGCGCTGGGCTGCGTCCCGTTACGCTCGGCCCGAAGGAGGGGCTCGCGCTCATCAACGGCACGCAGGTGATGACCGGAATCGGAGCGCTCGGCGTGCTTCGCGCCGAGCGTCTTGCCGAGGCCGCCGACGTGATCGCCGCCATGTCGCTGGAAGCGTTTCTCGGCACCGATCGCGTCTTCGACAGGCGCCTGAACGATCTGCGCCCGCACCCCGGCCAATCGAACGTCGCCGATCGCCTGCGCGCGTTGCTCGCCGATTCGCAGATCATGCGCTCGCACCGCGAATGTGGGCGCGTGCAAGACCCGTATTCATTCCGTTGCATCCCCGTCGTGCACGGTGCCGTGCGAGATTCGATCGCGCACGTGCGCCGCGTGACGCACATCGAAGCGAACTCCGTCACCGACAATCCGCTCGTCTTTCCCGAAGACGGCGAATTTCTCTCGGGCGGCAATTTTCACGGCGAGCCGATCGCCCTTGCGATGGATTTTCTCAAAATTGCGATCGCCGAACTCGCATCGATCGGCGAGCGCCGCCTCTATTTGCTGCTCAATGCGGAGGATCGCGGTTTGCCGCTCTTCTTGACCGGGCGCTCGGGGTTGCAGTCGGGACTGATGATCGTGCAGTACTGCGCGGCCGCGCTCGTCAACGATAACAAAGGGCTGGCGTGGCCTTCGAGCGTGGATACGATTCCAACCTCGGCGGGACAGGAAGACCACGTCAGCATGGGCATGACGTCGGCGAACAATCTCGTGCGCGTGCTCGATAACGTCGAAGGCGCGCTCGCATGCGAATTGCTCGGCGCGCTCGCCGCGACCGATTTCCGTCGCCCGTTACGATCGGGCAAAGGCACGCAAGCTGCATACGATCTCGCTCGCCGAACGATCGATCCGTGGACGGTCGATCGCGTTCCCGCGCCGGATATCGAAGCCGCGCGCGTCCTCATTCGCACCGATGCGCTCGCCCGCGCCGCGGCATCGGCATCCGCTTGACATTACCGCCGTTTCATAGAGGACCGTTCGTATGACCACTACCGCATCTGGACCCCGTATCGTTCGCGCCGCGCGCGGCACCGAACTCACGTGCCTCGGCTGGCCGCAGGAAGCCGCACTGCGCATGCTGATGAACAATCTCGATCCGGAAGTGGCCGAGCGCCCCGACGACTTGGTCGTGTACGGCGGCAACGGACGGGCGGCCCGCTCGTGGGCGGCGTTCGACGCGATCGTACGGACGCTGCGCCGCCTAAAAAATGACGAAACGATGGTCGTGCAGAGCGGCAAGCCGGTGGCGGTGTGGAAGACGCACGCGCGCGCGCCGCGCGTGCTGATCGCCAATTCCAATCTCGTTCCGAAGTGGGCCGATTGGAAAGTCTTCCGCGAGTTGGAAGCGCAAGGGCTCACGATGTACGGGCAAATGACGGCCGGTTCGTGGATTTACATCGGCACGCAAGGGATCGTGCAAGGCACCTACGAGACGTTTGCCGAGTTGGCGCGCCAGCACTACGGCGGGAGCCTCAAGGGCCGCGTCTGCCTGACGGCCGGCGTCGGCGGCATGGGCGGCGCGCAGCCGCTCGCGATCACGATGAACGAAGGCGTAGCGCTCGTTATCGACGTCGACCGCGCGCGATTGGAACGGCGCCGCGAATTGCGTTACCTCGACTGCGTGGTGGACTCACGCGATGCCGCGCTGCGAGAGGTCGCGCGTGCGAAAGCGGCCGGCGAAGCCATTTCGATCGGCTACGAAGGGAACGCGGCCGACGAATTTGCGACATTGTTCGAGATGGGTTTTCGCCCCGATGCGGTCACCGATCAAACCTCCGCGCACGATATGGTGAACGGGTACGTTCCGGCCGGTCTCTCGCTCGACGAGGCTGCCACGTTGCGCGCGAGCGATCCCGATGAGTACGAGCGCCGCGGATACCTGAGCGCGGCCAAGCACGTCGAAGCGATGGTTCGGTTTCAGGATGCCGGTGCGATCGTGTTCGATTACGGCAATAACATTCGCGCCGCCGCGGAGCGCGGCGGTTTCGCGCGAGCATTTGCGTTTCCCGGATTCGTCCCGGCCTTCATCCGGCCGCTGTTCTGCAGGGGGTCGGGGCCGTTCCGCTTTGCGGCGCTCTCGGGCGATCCGGCGGACATCGATCGCTTGGATCGCGAATTGCTGCGGCTCTTTCCGGAGGATGCCTCGCTTGCGCGCTGGTTGCGGCTCGCGCGCGAACGGATCGCATATCAGGGCCTGCCGGCGCGCATTTGCTGGCTTGGATACGGAGACCGCGCGAAAGCCGGCCTCGCGTTTAACGAATTGGTGCGCACGGGCGAGGTGAAGGCGCCGATCGTCATCGGGCGCGACCATCTGGATACGGGTAGCGTCGCTTCACCCTATCGCGAGACCGAAGCGATGAAGGACGGCTCCGATGCGATTTCGGATTGGCCGCTGCTCAACGCGCTGCTCAACACCGCGGCGGGCGCTCACTGGGTGAGCCTGCACCACGGCGGCGGGGTGGGCATCGGGTATTCGCAACACGCGGGTATGGTGGTGGTGGCGGACGGCACGCAGGACGCCCGCGAACGATTGGAAGCGGTGCTGACGACGGATTGCGGGATGGGCGTCGTGCGTCACGCCGACGCGGGATACGAAATCGCGATCGAGACTGCCGACGAGGCGGGCATCGATTGGCGGCTGTAACCCCGCTGCTCGTTCGAGCAAAAACGATCATTACGTGCGATGACGCCGCCCGGCAGGGCGGCGTCACGTTCGAAGGCCTCGGTCGCATCGACGACGCGGCCATGCTGATCGAGGGCGAACGAGTCGTCGCCGTCGGCGCGCGGGCCGACATCGAACGCTTGGTGCGACGGCGCGACGTGCGCGAATTGGATCTGCGCGCGCATACGATCGTTCCGGGGTTTGTCGACGCGCATGCGCACCCGCTTTTTGCCGGCAATCGCGAGCCGGATTTTGTCGCGCGACAGCACGGGGAGCGCGCTCCGCTCGGCATGCTCTACACCGTCGAGCAGACGCGCGATGCGTTGCTCGAGCCGCAGCGGTTCTACGCCGAGACGGTCGCGCCGCGGTTGCGAACGATCCTGGCGCACGGGACCACGACGCTCGAAACCAAGACGGGTTACGCGCTGCACAAGCCCGGCGAAGCGGCGCTCTTGGACCTGATCGCGGCCCATCGCGCCGACGCCGACGTGCCGCGACTCGTTGCCACCTTTTTGGGCGCGCATGCGTTGCCGCCCGAGTTTACGCGCGAGGAGGCCTTCATCGATTATTTGATCGATCAGGTGATTCCGACGGCCGCGGCCCATGGCGCCGCATACGCCGATGCGTTCTGCGAACCCGGATTTTTCTCGCCGGCGCAGACGCGTCGCTATCTCGAAGCGGCGCGCGCCGCGGGTATGCGGCTCCGCGTACACTGCGACGAAATGGAGTACGGCCACGCGGCACGGATGGCGATCGAGCTTGGCGTCGACGCGGTCGATCATTGCAATTATATCGAACCCGACGACGTGCGCGCGATCGCGGAGAGCGAGATC
>DATKQG010000093.1 GCA_035532835.1 Candidatus Dormiibacterota bacterium | reverse complement strand
CGGCACGCTGGACGCGCTGGTTGCGAACCCGGCGCTCGCGGGTAGCGCAAAACTCGAGCAACTCGTCATCAAACACGGCGATGAAGCCAAGCTCTATCGGGACGTTTCGACGATTCGCCGCGATCTCGACGTAACGCTGGATTGGTCGCGCAGCGAGTACCGCGCGCCGAGCGATGCCGATTTGTATCGCATTTACAAAGAACTCGAATTCAAAACGCTGTTGGCTAAACTCAAACCGCCGGCGGAAGACCTGCCGCTCTTCGAGACGCAAGCGAAGCTGGAAGGCCGCTACGTCTCGTATGTAGCGGCGGTCGATCCGCCGGAGTTCGATCGGCTCGCGGCCGATCTCCGAGCGCTCGGGTCGTCCGCTTCGCTGGCCTTCGCCGCTACGAGCGATGCGTTCGGGGTAAGCGGACGCATCGGCGAGGGCGTGGCTTTTTCGCTCGGAGCGCTCGCCTATCCGCAGGTGCGCGAGGCCATGCTCGCATTGCTGTCGCGGCCGGAACGCGTGGGAGCCTACGATCTCAAGCGCATAGCACACCTCCTGCACGAAGCGGGCATCGCTCTCACGAGCGCTCGCGACGACGCGATGATCGCGGCGCATCTGCTCAACCCCACCCGAACGTTTGCGAATATCGACGATGCCGCTGCGGAGTTGCTGCACATCGCGCTCCCGGAAGACGCGGCGGCCTACGCGGATGCGACGCTCCAAATGTTGGAGCGCGCGCGAGCCGAACTGCAGGCTCGGGATCAGTTACGGTTGTACGAAGACGTCGAGGTGCCGCTCGCACCGATTCTCACCCGTCTGGAAGCAGCCGGCGTGAAAATCGACCCGAGCGAGTTGCACGTGCTCTCGGCGGAGATCGATGTGGCGGTGCAGCGCTTGCAGCAGCAAATTTACGATTTCTCCGGCGAGACGTTCAACATCGGATCGCCCGTGCAACTCGGCAACGTGTTGTTCGGCAAGCTCCAGATTCCCGGCGGTAAGAAGAACAAGACCGGGTGGGCGACCGGCGTCGAGGTTCTACAGGGCCTCGCGCACGAGTATCCGATCTGCGCGCTCGTGTTGGAGTGGCGCGAGGTGACCAAACTCAAAAACACCTACGTCGACGTGATTCCGCAACTGGTCGATCCGCGCGACGGCCGTTTGCGCACGGTCTTCAATCAAACCGCGACGGCCACGGGCAGGCTCTCCTCAACCAATCCAAACCTGCAAAACATTCCCGTGCGCGGCGAACTCGGGCGCCGCATTCGCCGTGCATTCGTGGCCAAAAGCGATGAGTATATTTTGCTCGCCGCGGATTATAGCCAAATCGAATTGCGCCTGATGGCGCACCTCTCGGGCGACGAAGCGATGCGGCGTGCGTTTGAAGAAGGGCAAGATATCCACGATTTCACCGCGCGGCAGATATTCGGTCTCTCCGCGACGGATAGCGTCGACGGCAACCAACGCCGGATGGCCAAGAGCGTGAACTTCGGCTTGCTGTACGGCATGTCCGATTTCGGGCTCGCGCAGCGCTTGGAAATCGGGCGCGGCGAAGCGCGCGAGATTACCCAGGCATACTTCGCGCGGTTCCCTTCGGTCCGCGCGTATATCGACCGAACGATCGCGCAGGGCCGAAACGACGGCTTCGTTACGACGCTGCTGGGCCGCAGGCGCTATATGCCCGCGCTCGCATCGAGCAACTACATGCTGCGTGCCGCGGCCGAGCGCGAAGCAACCAACGCGCCGTTGCAAGGCAGCGCCGCGGATTTGATGAAGCTTGCGATGGTGCGGATAGATCGCGAGCTCAACGATACGGAGTACGATGCCACGATGCTCCTGCAGATTCACGACGAAGTGATCTTCGAGGTGCGGCGCGAGCATCTGCACGATGTGGCGCGCCTGGTGCGTAACCAGATGGAAGGAGCGGTTGCTTTGAGCGTTCCGCTCGACGTCACCGTAAAGACGGGGCAGAATTGGTACGATGTGGAGAGTATGAACGATGCATAGCCTACTAGCGCTGATCTTTGCGGCCGTCACGGCGACGGCTGCGCCGATGCCCTCACCACAAACTTTGCCGAAAATCGTCGTCGCCGCGCCGCGGGCAACGCTCGCTCTGCAAGTCGCCAACACCGAGCAAGAGCGCGAGACCGGGCTCATGGGCGTCACGCATTTGCGCGCGCATACGGGGATGCTGTTCGTCTTCGCTCAGGATGCGCCGGTCGAGTTTTGGATGAAGAATACGCTCGTGCCGCTCGACATGGTGTTTCTCTCCGCCAACGGAACCGTGCGCAGCGTCGCGTCGAACGTGCCCGTCGTCGCCGCTACGGCGCCCGATTCCGCCATCCCGCGCCGCGGCGGCACGGCCAAATACGTTATCGAACTCCCCGCCGGAGAAGCCGAACGCGACGCGATTATTCCGGGCGTGCATCTCCCAGTGGAATCCCAGACTTCGCTGCAATAGCGGCGCAAACGTCACTTCTTCCCGGCATCGAGCGTTGTAGGTGATATGAAGTACGTATCGCTTTTTATCGCCATGTTGTTTGTCGCGGGTATCGCATCGCTCGGTATAGCTCGCGCGAACGAAGCGCATGAGGGCTCGATTTGCGGCCACGTGCTCGCTCCGCCGGCCGTAACGCAAGCCTATGCAACCGCGCTCTCGCATCCCGGCATCGTGATCGCCCGTTCCGGCACCACGCAAGTGCAAACCACGATCGGCTACGATGGAAGCTATTGCTTCAAAGATCTGCCGACCAACCTCTTTCGCCTGAGCGCCTTCGGTGACGGTAACTACACCGCGCTCGTCACCCCGATCGCCGGCAAAACGGTCCACGTGGATCTGCGGCCGGGCTCGCACTAAGCCTTAGGCTTGCGCTTCGGCGAGGTTCGGGTATCCTTAACCGGTGCCCGAACTCCCTGAAGTCGAGACGATCGCCCGCGGCCTAGCCCAGCGCATCGTCGGCAAAACCATCGCCTCGGTCGAGGTTCGGCTCCCGAAAATTGCGGTTGCGCCCGAAGGCGTCGATTTCGCCCGGGCCCTGCGCGGCGAGCGCATCGTGGGGGTGAGCCGCCGGGCCAAATACGCCATCCTGGAACTTTCCTCGGGCCGTAGCCTGGTGACCAGCTTGCGCATGACCGGCCGCCTGGTGGCCCAGGAATCCGGCGCTCCCAGCTACCGCGGCACTCACATCGTCCTGCGCTTCAGCGACCGGTCCCGGCTGGATTTTGCCGACCTGCGGACCTTCGGCCGGATGCGCCTGGTCGAACCCGGGGAGCCCTGGGACGAACGCCTTGGAACCGAGCCCCTTTCGCCCGGCTTTACACCGGAGGGCTTTATCGGTATGCTTGCGGGGCGGACAACGCCGATCAAGGCTCTGCTCCTCGATCAGCAGCGTATAGCAGGCATTGGAAATATCTATGCATGCGAAGCGCTGTGGGAGGCCGGGATTCGTCCCAGCCGCCCCGCGAAGGCGTTAACGAAAGCAGCGATTCGCCGATTGCACCACGCAATCGTGGACGTACTCTCTCGCGCAATCGATATGCGCGGAACGAGCGTCGACGATTATGTGGATGCGGACGGGCTCGAGGGCGGTTTCCAAAACGTGCTCTCGGTCTATGGAAAACTCGGTGAGCCATGCCCGCGCTGCGCGAGCCCGATCGTACGAACGGTGCTGGCACAACGGGGGACCTGGTGGTGTCGAAGCTGTCAGCGTTGATCTGCAAAAAATAAATAATTAAGGTAGGAACTACACCATCTCTACGACTGAAATCGCTCCCGCTCAACTCGAAGAAGAAGAGGATCAACTCGCACTCGAGCAGCGTCTCTATGAAGAGTCGCTCAAAGTTCTCGATGAAGGCCAAGTTCTGAACGGCATGATCGTTCAGAAGGATAAGGACGAATTGCTCGTCGACGTCGGCGGCAAATCGGAAGGCGTCCTTCCGTTCCGCGAGCTTTCGCTCGCGATCGATCCCAAAGGCCTCAAAGTCGGTGACTCGCTCGAAGTGATGATCCATCGCATCGACGAGATGGACGGAACCCTCTTCCTCTCGGAGCGCCGCGCGCGCGCGCTCAAGACGTGGGAGAAAGTCATCGAGGCACACGAACAAGACGAAGTGATCGAAGCTACGGTCACGCAAGTCGTCAAGGGCGGCGTCTTGGTGGATCTCGGCATGCGCGGCTTCGTGCCGGCATCGCAGATTCGTCGCCAACCGGTCGGCAATCTCGATGAACTCGTCGGGCAGCGTCTGCGGCTCAAAGTGATCGATCTCGATCACAAACGCCATCGCGTCGTGCTCTCGCAACGCTTGGTTCTCGAAGAAGAACTCCAGGCCAAGAAGCAAGAGCTGCTCGACACGTTGGAAATCGGACAGATTCGCGAAGGCGTCGTCGTACGTCTTGCGGACTTCGGTGCGTTCGTGGACCTCGGCGGCATCGATGGTTTGATTCACAACAGCGAATTGAGCTACGCCCGCATTAAGCATCCGTCGGAAGTCGTCAAGATCGGCGACGTGGTGCAGGTCGAGATCATGAAGTTCGACCCCGAAGCCAAGAAGGTGAGTCTCTCGCTCAAGCATGCGTTGCCGGATCCATGGGATCAGCACGCCGGCCAGCTCGTCGAAGCCAACAAGATGACGGCGCAAGTCGTCAAGGTGACGCCGAACTACCTGCTGGTCGAAATCGTCCCGGGCATCCTCGCGATGGTCCCCAAAGGCGAGTTCGATCCGAGCGCACAGTTCAGCCCCGGCCAAGAGGTTGAGGTAACGCTGCTCACCATCAACGAAGCGACGCGCCGCATCACCGCATCGATCCAGCACGTGGCGGACATTCCGCCCGAAGAGATCGAAGCGTTAGCGATCGACGAAGAGTTGGTAACGCCTCCCAGCGGCACCACGCCGGCCGTCGGCACGATCGGCGACGCCCTCGGGGCGCACGCCGTAGCCGCCGCCGAAGCTTCGCTCGCGGAGACCGCCGCCGAAGAACCCGTCGCGGAGACGGCCCCGGCCGCAGAGGCGCCTCCCGTCGCAGAGACCGCTCCAGCCGAGTAACCCGCCGTCCAGGCGAACCAACAAAGCGGGCGCGATCGAGAGATCGCGCCCGTTTTACTTCTGCGCGTTAGTAAAATATATGGCGATTACTTTACTAACATCGCTCCCAAGACAAAAGCCTTTACTCCAAACGGCGGCTGAGTATCGTTAGTTAAAATATTGGCGTATTTTTAACTAACGTCAGAACGGAGTAAAATCCCTTGCCTTTCGTCCTTGCGCCCGGCCACCGCCTGGTCGGCGAGACGCGATCCGGCTACTGGATCGAGATTCCTTCCCGGTTTGAACCCTATAGGGCCTTCGTCCCAAAGCCATTACCGCCGCATCCCGCGCTCTCTTTGACTATGGAGGATACCGAGTTAGCCAGCCGCGCCGGCCGCTCTCTTGGTCGGCTCGACGGCGTGGCCGAGATATTTCCCGACATCGACATCTTCCTGTCGGTGTGGCTCCTCAAGGAGGCTGTATACTCATCGCAGATCGAGGGAACGCAATCGTTGCTTTCCGATCTCCTCATGTTCGAAGTCGACCAGCATGCAGAGGCGATCGATGACCTACGTGAAACCGCAAACTATGCGGCGGCGGTGAAGGCTGGGCTTGATGGCCTGAAGACGCTGCCGCTATCTCTGCGGCTACTCCGCGACGCGCACGAGCGATTGTTGCAGAGTGGTCGCGGCAGCGAACAACAACCCGGCGCGATGCGCACCTCGCAGAACTGGATTGGCGGCACCCGGCCTGGCGCGGCGCGTTACGTTCCACCGCCTCCAGAATATCTCGCTGACGTAATTTCCGACCTGGACAAATTTTTGAACGATATACCCGAGCGCACACCGTTGCTCATCAAGGCTGCTCTCGCGCACGCACAATTTGAAACTATTCACCCGTTCCTCGATGGCAACGGCCGCGTGGGGCGTTTACTCATCGTGCTACTACTCTGCGCAGATGGTGCGCTACGGCGCCCGCTTTTATATATCAGCTTGTTTTTCAAACGACATCGCGACGAATATTATGAGCTACTCCAGCGCGTTCGCACCGATGGTGATTGGGAGAGCTGGATTCGCTTCTTCTTGGAGGCTGTAGAGGTAACCGCGGAGGAGGCGGTCGCAAGCGCGCGTAGTGCGATGGCGTTATTCACCATTGATGAAAGGCGAATTCGCGAAGGTATGGGCGCCGCGAGCGGATCCGCGTTGCACGTATTGCGCGCGATGCAAGTGTCCCCAATTGCTAACGGTGCGCTGCTTGAACGGAAAACGGGTCTTTCGAAGCCTACGGTTAACACGGCGGTGCAGTCGCTGATAGGTCTCAATATTTTGCGAGAGCTTACGGGAAAACGGCGAAACCGCATGTTCGGCTACGATGGATACCTCACGATCTTACAGGAAGAAAAACTCCAGGCATAACGGCCCCCGCATTGCCCGAGCATTATGTGTAGTTCGACTCAGGAGAACGGTAGTATGGCTGTTATGATTCGACGATTCCGCCTTGGTGACGAAATAGCGTTGGCGCGCGTATTTCAGCGCTCTGTTTCCAGTATCGCGCCCACAAAGTATCGTGATGATCAGGTCGCTGCATGGCTTCAAAGCGGCCCCACCAGCGACGAACTGCGCGACCGAATGAGGAGTCGAGAGGCGTTCGTCGCGGAGGACGACGGTGTGTTAGTTGGCTGGATCGATCTTCTCCCTAGCGGCCATATTGACATGTTGTATTGCATCCCAGAGCGTTCTCGGGGAGGCATTGCCGATATGCTCTATGTCGAAGTAGAGAAGCGAGCGCGAGCGATGGGAATATCGCGACTCCATTCGGAGGCGAGCATCTTCGCCGAGGCGTTTTTTAAGCGTCACGGATGGAGGGTGGATGAGCGCGAGCTCGTGGTTCGCCTTGGCGTAACCATAGCGCGGGCGCGCATGTCCGTCGCGCTGGAACGATAAGTCAGTCGGAGCGAGCGAGGGTTTCCATGAAAATCCGTAACGCGGTCAGGCGCCGTGGCGGAAGGATGACCGGCCATGAAAAGTCCACCGCGACCGATCGCTCGAAAAGTACGCCTCGAGGTAAAACAACGTAGCCGCTGAGATCTTTGGCGCGCATGACGAGGTCGGCGTCGTGATGGGCGCGACTAAAGAATCCGGTCGCGTCCCACTCGCGGCGAAGAACCTCGAGAAACGCATCGCGTCGCGAGTCCACGTCGTCGTAGCGTAGAATTTCGCGACTTAAGGCGAGCGCCGTGTCGATATCGTCCGATTGCTCGTCGTGAGGCAGCTTCACCGCGTGTTCGATGGCAACGATCGAGGACGGGAGGCCGCTTCGCATCGTTATCGGTCGCAATTCGAGCGTCACCCATCGGCGCGGATCGCCCGGAGCGACGCGGAGCAATCGACTGACGCTTCGTCCACTCTGCAGTGCGGGCCACGCGCTTTCGATCCGCTCGCGCCCTCGTGGATCTTGCAGCAGTTTCTCAAGCAGCAAGCCGTCGAGCGCCTTTGCGCGTTCGTTGGCGTGCCGTACCTGTAGTTCCAGCGGTTTCACCACGTCGTATATGACGATCGGCTCGTCCGCGAGAGCGATCGCGCCCATCAGCCGCGGGGTTTGCGGATAGCCGTGTTTGCGCGCGCCGATGTCCTTGCCGATGAAGAACCACGAAATGGCCCTGCCGCCGCTATCGCGCAGGTGATAGCCGGTCAGCTCGATCCACAGATCGCTGCCATCATCGCGACGGCGTAACAGCAACTCGTGCGAGATGTCCTGGTGGCGTTCCAGTTGCGAGACGATGCCCGTAATCGTTTTCGCGTCGTTGCCCGGACTAAGAAAATCGACGAGCGTTCCGCCCGCCACCTGCTCGGAATTAAGGCCGACGAATGCGGAAAAGGCCGGGTTTGCGTACGTGATTTTCGGGCCGCCTTCCGACGGGCGTTTTGCGTCGGTGAGAACGATAAAATCCGGCGACTGCGAGAGACTCGACTGAAAGGAAGCGAGTCGTTCTTCGCTGCGTTTACGATCGTCGATATCCACGTAGGTGACCGAGATACGTTCCGTGCGGCCGGACTCGCCGGGGAGGCCCGATAGGGCGACCTGGATCCAGCGCCGTTCGCCGTCGCCACGCCGTATGAGTTGCTCGTGCAGGAACGTCGCGCCGCATGAGACCTCCGCGATGCACCGATCGATTAACGCCGGGTCCTCTTCACAGAGATTTCCCGCTATTCCCTCGGCCATGAGCCTTTCGCGCGGCACCTTCATCAATTCGCAGAGTGCGTCGTTCGCGTATGCGAGGTATCGGCGCTTCGGGTCGCCTTCGGGAAACTCGAAAATGGAGACGGCGCCCCGCGCTTGCTCGACAGCGCGGTAGAGCCGTTCGCGTTCCGCTTGCGCCTGGCGGCGCTGGGAGATATCGCGCAGTACCGCGACGTAATGCGTTACTTCGCCGCGGCCATAGCGTAGCGGCGACCAGCGAATCTCCGTCCAGGTGGAGCGATTCTTCCCGCCGAGCTCAACCTCGAATTGCACCGGCTTCCCGGAACGGACGTCGATAAAGAGCGCTTCGTATAGCGCTCGGTTCTGCGGCTGAATTTTAAGAAAGGGACTGGAGGGGTCGAGGAGCTCTTCGCGCGAGAAGCCGCTCAGGCGTTCGATGGTTTCGTTGGCGTAGACGATGCGGATTGGAATATCGGGCTGCCCGGTAAACTTCATGATGGCGATGCCGTCGTTGGCTTGCTCGATCGCAAATTCGAGCAGCTCGACGAGTTCTACCGTACCGCGGTCACCCCGAGTCTGCGGTGTATTCTTCATCCATGAGTACATTCGAGTAAAGACCCGATTTACCCTAACTTTACAATTCCTTAACATTCATAGCGCTCGTTCGCCCTCTCTATGTCGAACGGGCTAGCGATGCACGTCGGCTTAACGGGTGGGATCGGCTCGGGGAAAAGCACCGTAGCGCGCATGTTTGAGGAGTTGGGCGCTTTCGTGATCGATAGCGACGAACTGGCGCGCAAGGCGGTGGAGCCCGGGAGCCCTGGGCTGCTCGAAATTGCCGCCCTTTGGCCGAACGTGGTGCACGAAGGTGACCTCGATCGGGCCGCGTTGGCGCGAATCGTCTTCAACGATGCGGCGGCGCGCGATCGGCTCAATGCGATCGTGCATCCGATCGTTCGCAGGCTCGCGGCGGAGCGAACCGCGAGCGCGCGGCCGGGGCAACTCGTCGTGCAGATGATCCCGCTGCTGTTCGAAACCGGCAGCGAGGGAAGGTTCGAGAAAACGATCGTCGTCGTTGCCCCCGAGGCCGCGCGCATCGAGCGCGCGATGCGCCGCGACGGGGCGACGCAGGAGCAGATACGCGCGCGCATCGCATCGCAAATACCGGTCGACCAGGCGCGGCGGCGGGCCGATTACGTTATCGAAAACGACGGCGATCTAGCGCATCTGCACCGGCAAGTTCGGGCTATATACGATGCCCTGATGGGCTTGGGCTAGCCTTCGGATTCGGCGCGGGTGATGGTGTCGCGGTTGCTATCGGCACGGAGAACGGGGCCCAGCGCTGCACTAATAGGTAGCGGCCGCCGGCACGCGTTGCGGTAATGAAACCACGTACGGCCACCGTTGCGTCCAGGGGTGCGCCGATCAATCGACGCGGCAGGGTCGTGCTGCCGGTGGAATCGGTGACGATCGCCCGCGTTGGGTCCAGTTGCCCGGCAATCGTGATCGCATCGCCGATCGGAAGTTTCGCAATCGCCGAAATCGGCGTCGGGGCGACGAAGCGCACGTGCGTCGTCGCAACCGGCTGCGTTCCGGTTTGAAGGAGGCGAACGCGAATCGTATACTCGCCGGGTTTCGGGCTCGTGCCGTTGCGCGCGATCTCATTCCAATCGTACACGGCGAGCGTATTGGTCCCCGGGAGCACCGTGCGCAGATGTGACGGAAAATGAATCGCCGATGATGCTGTTTCTTGCGGCACCGTGCTCCAAACGAGCCTATCGCCAAGCAGCACGTCGATTGCATATTCGGTTGGAAGCGCGAAGCGCACCGCGATCGGCGAAGACGACGGATTATCGAGAACGACGCCGATCGCCAGTGTATCGAGCAAGTCGAGGCTATTGCGCATGACGTGCACCGAAAGCCCCACCGGTGGCGCCGGGTGAGGCTTGGCATGCGCGGTGGCACCGAGCAAAAGCGCCGCGCACAGCAAGGAAAACGCTCGTTTCATGTGCTGTTATCCTCCCGCACGCAAGGCCTCTCCGGCGCGTTCGTTCGTCAATTCGCCCCGGCTCATCGCCACTTGTCCGTTGACTAGTACGTGCTCGATTCCCACCGATAACGAAGCGGGGCGCGCGTACGTTGCCGTATCCGCAATCGTTTCGGCATCGAACACGACGATGTCCGCATAGGCACCGGGTTCGATCGTGCCGCGCTCGCGCAGGCCAAAAATGCGTGCGGGGAGGCTGGTCATTTTCCGCACCGCTTCAATCGCATCGAACGCTCGTCGCCCGCGCACGTACCGGCCGAAGATGCGCGCGAACGTCCCAAATGCGCGCGGGTGCGCCATCCCGTAAACGCCGGTATCGAGCGCGTAGCTGGGCGCGCACGAACCGATCGTGGTAAACTCCGCGGCGAGAATCGTCGCAACGTCGTCCTCGTCGAGCGAACGGTCGAACGTGCGTACCGCACCGCCGGCCGCGCGCAGTATCTCTACCGCGGCGCGCGCGGGCGAAAGACGGCGCGCGCGTGCGATGTCCTCGATGCTTTCACCGCACAGATCCATCCACTCTTCGCCGGGAACGGACGCAATCGTGATGTGTGCCCACCGGTCGCCGACGCGCGCGGTAAGCGCGAGCGCGAGCGTGGCGGCAAACGCCGGGTCGTTCAACGTCTCGCGCAATCGCGCATCCGGAAGCACGTGGAGCTGCGGCGGCAGCAGATCGCGCAGATAATCCCACGTCGCGACATACGGGTAGCAATCGGCGTACGCCGGCGTTCCGCTTGCGCGCGCGCGGTCGATACGCTCGAGCAGCCGGTGCGCGGAGCCGCGCGCACGGTCGCGCGCGCCCAGGTGTTCGCACAGCAACGCCACCTCGGCGTGCCGCGCGCCGTCCAGCGCCTCGTCCAGAGCATCCTCGACGCCGGTTCCATAATCGCGCAGGTGCGCCGCATAGAGCGGGCGCCCGGCCTCGCGTGCTTCGACGAGCGCCGCCGCCAACGCCGCCTGCGCGCCCGGCGTATCGCGTGCGACGCGCCGGTCGTCGCTGATGCCGAAGGCGCCCTGCTCGCAGGCGTCGCGCACGTCGCCGGCGCTGGGTACCGCAGCGAGGCCGTGTAGCATACCGACGTTGAGCGTGGGGCGTTCGTGCGCGATCGCACGCAGCGTCGCATCCACACTTTGCTGCGAACCTCTCCCACAATTTCCGATAATGACGGTCGTGACGCCGGCAGAAAGTTTTGACACAAAACGAGAATCGCTCTGCCAGCGTTGCTCGTCGTGGGAGTGGCAATCGATGAATCCCGGCGCAAGGGTCTTGCCCCGACAATCGATCCGCCGATGCGCGTCGCGGTGACTCAGGTCACCAATGAGGGCGATACGCTTGCCTGCTATCCCGACGTCCGTCGTGAAGGCGGGCCTGCCCGTCCCATCGACGATCCGTGCTCGCTCAAGAACCAAAGAGATCAAGCTGAGAATTTCCTAGGTTTACCAAGCAGCCGGATGGGTAATGGTAACCATGTACCACGTTCTATCGAGGTGAAACGAGTCAAATATGGCGACGCAAGACGAACCGCAGGGCGGAATGAGCGTTCGTGAAGCCGGTCGACGCGGCGGCGAACGAGTGAAAGCCAAGTACGGCACCGAGTTCTACGAAGAGATCGGCCGTAAGGGTGGCGAGGCGACCAAAACCAAGTACGGTCCGTCATTCTATGAAGTCATCGGCCAAAAAGGCGGCCAGAAGCCAAAACGCAAAGGCGATACTTCGTCGTCCTAACGGGCGACGCTCCCGGTAACGAGTGTTTTTACAACATCCATGGCAGAAAAAAAAGAAGAAGAAGCCACCGGCAAAACCAAGGAAATGTCCGTGCGCGAAGCCGGTAAAAAGGGCGGCGACACCGTCCGCGACCGATATGGCTCTACGTTTTATGAAGAGATCGGGCGCAAAGGCGGCAAGGCCACGCGCGATCGCCATGGAGTCGAGTTCTACGAGTCGATCGGCCAAAAGGGCGGCCAAGTCGTCAAGGAAAAATACGGGGCGGATTTCTACGAGGAGATCGGCCACAAGGGCGGCCAGAAGGTCAAGAAACTGATCGCGGACGCAAAGAAAAAAATCGAGGACGACGCCGCGGCCAAGTAAGCCCCTGCTAGCTGCAGGCGCCGCTCGCCATGAGGCGATGCGCCTCCGCCGCCACGGTGCCTGCCGGGAGGGCACCGTCCGGTTGGAGGGTCATCACTAGGCCGCTGCGTGACGACCAAGCAACCGACGCTTTATCGAATCGTTCGGCCGTACATGGCCGGAGTACGATGTTGACCCCATCGAAGGTCACCGGAAGATGCTGGCTCGGCCACTCCGAAAGCAGCATCGCGTTTTTTCCAGCCGCATACTCGACTGCGATTCCTCGCCGGTCCGGCGTATCGGCGCCGCTCAACGGCGGAACCACCGCAAACTGCAGCGCTTGGACGCGCGGAATGTACGGGCGGTAGGCGATCTTCGTCACCACCTGCTCGGGCGGCATCGTAACGCCGCGAGTATCGATGAGCATAGGCGGAACTGAGGCGGTTGCCACGTGATGGGCCGTGCTATTTGCCGTGCAGCCCCCCAAGACGGTCGCGACGAGAAGAGCGCCCAAGCAAAGCGTCGTACGCATGCTTACTTCTTTAGCTGGACGCTGCCCGCAATCTTTCCGAAATGAATCTCATTGGTCGCAAAATTTACGGTGATCTGGCTGATTTTCAGCGTTTGGTCTTCCGTGTGCACGTAGCACGGGTGCGGCATCAGCAACATCTTCGTGCTGTTCGTCCACTCTACGAGATCGGTATCGAACGATCGTTTCTGCGTATCGCCGATGCGTTCGATATCGACTTTGCCAAGCGCCGTAAAATCCAGCGATTGCGTGTTGACGCTGACGTGTTCGGCGGAGATCTTCATATACGGTTTGCCGTTCTTAAAAATGACGCCGTGATGCACGCCGTTAATGCTGCCGGTGCTTCCATCCGGCGAGAGCTCGGCCGTATCGTAATCGAAGCTCCACGAGCGCGTGGTGATGTGATTCCCGCGCACGTGCCCGCCGAGTAGATTGACCGCCTGCATCGCCGGCGGGATCGGCGGCGTTCCACGGCCCGCGAGAATAATCCCGATCGTGAGATACGCGGCGAACGCCAACGCGGATATCCAAGCGATGCGCTTCCACGGCCATCTACGCACGCCGCTTCACCAATACGCCGGATAGCGCAACGATCGCGATATATAGCCCCGCGAGCGCGATGACGACGCGATTGGGCCCGATGCGCGCGAACGCCGATCCAACCGGCGGCCCGATCTTCCCGCTCACTTCGGCTTGCGTGTCGAGCCCGGCGCGCGCCTGCCACGTGCCGTCGGGTGCGATGATCCCGCTAATGCCGGTCGCCGCCGCGCGCACGACGTACGAGCCGGCTTCCAGCGCGCGCATCTGCGCGATTTGCGCGTGCTGGTACGGCCCGGAGCTCGTTCCGAACCATGCGTCGTCGGTGCTGACGACCAGCACCTGCGCGCCCCGATCGATCTGCCCGTGCGCGAGATCGCCAAATGCGGATTCCCAGCAGATCAACGGCGCGATGCGCAAGCCGGCTAGCGTTGGATAGACGCCGGGAATCGTTCCTTCCGCGAAGTCGCCGTTGAGCTCGCCGATATACGGTAACCAGAAGAGGAACGATTTTCCGGGAAAGGTCTCGGCGAACGGTACGAGTTGGCGCTTATCGTAAATCGCCTGCAATCCGCCGGGCCCATAAATGAAGAGCGCGTTGTAGTATTGGCCCGCCCGCACGTCGAGGCTCCCGACAACGAGCGTGGCATCGGCTTTGCGTGCGAGTTGAACGAAGCTATTGCTGAGCGCGCCGTCGTTATTGAGCCCGCTGCGCGCGGGGATCACCGTTTCGGGCCACACGATGAGGCGCGGATGGTGCGCTATCGCGGCGCGCGTCATCGCGGTGTAGCGCGCGATCGCTTCGGGCAGTGCTTGCGGCTCCCACTTGAGCGTTTGCGCGATGTTGCCTTGAATGGCGGCCACGGGAATCGCCGGCTTTGGAAGCGCTCGCGCGGGCCACGCCCACCACCCGATGCCGCACGCGACGGCAACGGCGAAGAGCGCGGCGGCGAAGTTTCCCCACCGTCTGCGCGCAACCGCGCTCGCGAGATACGCGCCGATCGTGCAAACCACCAGCGTGACGCCGGGCGCGCCGACGTAGGCGGCCAGCACGCGTAGCGGCGTCTCCACTTGCGTGTAGCCGAGCTGCGCGAACGGCGCGCCGAGCGGGCCGATCGAGCGGAGCCACTCCGTGACGGTGAACGCCATCGCGGCCGCAAGCGGAGCGAGTGCCGGGTGAGCGCGATCGCGCGCGAGCGTGGAGAGGCTACCCGCAGCCCCCCAGGCCAGCGCCTCGAGCGCTGCGCCGGCGACCACGGCCAGATAGGCGAATACGCCCACGTCTTGCTTGATGGTGGTGCTCCACCACCAGAAGCTGATCGTAAAAAAGATGAGGCCCGCGAACCAACCTAGCGCAAACGCGCGTTTCCAGGAGGCGGACTCCCACGCCAAGAACAGCGCGGCGGTTCCCAGCGGGGCGAACCATGCGATATTCGCCTTAGGAAAAGCCAGCGCCAGCAGCAGCGCGGCAACGATTGCATAGCACGCTTGCTGCGCACGCACCGAGGACAACATGATACGTAGACTAGGCTTGCTTCTTCTGGTAACGGCGCTCATCGTCTCGGCATGCGGGCGGCAAGTGACGCCCGACCGCGCCGGTACGGGGCCGTCCGGCTTGCAGTCGGGCTATATGAGCGTGAAGTTCCGCGTCGCAGCGCCATTTAACTTTTCTACCTATCAGTACGTCGTGATCTTCAATACCACGGGCGACGGGCACACGCCGCTGCCGCTCGGGCAGCAGACCAACTTCCAGGGCTACTCGTTCGCGCTGGTCGTCTCGGGATCCGGCGGCGCGGCCTCGGTGCAGGCGATCCAATATGCCCGCCCCGCAACGCCGACCCAGGCGCCCGCGCGCATCATCATTCCCACAACGCCGCAGCAATTACAACTCACCGTCAACTCCAACGGCTCGAATACCGAATTCACCATCATCTTCGCGCGCGTCATCGCGAGCGGCGTCTTCACGCCCGCCCCCAGCGCCACGCCGAGCCAAACGGCAACGCCGAGCCCCACGCCGTCCCCTTCACCTAGCCCAACCGCGACGGCCTCGGGCGCACCCTCGCCGACGCCCGTCCCCAGCCCGACGTCGCCGCCGCCGTACGCTACCTCGTGGCAGTTCAATTACTTCATTACCGACATGAACAACGTTCCGGTCGATTCACTCGGCCAAGGCGGGCCGGCGGATACGTCGTACGGGTCGCCGGTACTCGACACCACGCAAGCGTTCGATATTCCCGTGACGGTATTGCTCGGCAACCATCCGGGCGATCAGGGCGCCGATAATATTACCGGCGGCGAGATTGCCAACGCGCCGTAGTTAGAAGTTGAACGTGGTGGGGACGATCGGCCCGGTCTGCCCCACCGCGAACGTCGCGCCCTTGTTCGGGAAGGCGAGAATATTGATCGAGACCGTTACGAGCTTTTGCGACTGATTGTAGAGCGCCTGAAGCTGATAACAATTGCCGATCGTCTTGGTGTAATAGAGCACCTTGTTCTCCAAGCGCCCCTTATTCTTCCAGTCGACGTCGGTGATGAGTTGTAACGATGCGTCGTGCCCGAACGGCATGGCGAGCTGCACGTTGGTGGAGTAAAAGCCCTGCCCCATGCCGGGGTTGAACGAGCCGCCCAGGAGCAAGACCGAGCGCTGCGACGGCCTTGCGGCGAATTGATAGCTCACCGCCTGAGCGACCGCATTGAAGTTGGTCGAGAATCCCAGCGAAAAGTTGTACGTGTCGCCGTTGAAAATGCGGACCAGATCTTGGGCGTTCTTCTGATTGGTCGTGGGTTGCTGGTCGAGGTACTGGAACGGCTCGAAAGCCGGGCCGTTGTAGTTGGCTTCGTTGTAGGTAATCGAATTGACGAAGTGCTTGCCCAGCGGCGTCGTGAGGCTCATGTTCTGTTGAATCTGCGCTTTGAGATCGCCGGTGCCGTACGCATCCTGCCGAACGTTTCCGCTCGCCTGGAAATCGCTCCCGAAGACTCTGAGCAACTCCGGCCCCAAGCCGAACGACATATCCACGCGCTGCGAGGAGAACCCGTTGCTCGGTTCGCTATACTCGCCCGCCGTAAACTGCGCGTTCACCGGAAAGATGAAGTGCGAAAGAAACTTGTACGGGCGAATCTGCAGCTCGGGAAGCTTGTTGATGCCGTATGGCTGCTGCGCGAACGTCTTGTCGATCGTAAGCAAGTAATCGTCGGCACTCGTGCTGTAATGCGTGAGCGCGTTGAAGTGAGCGGTCGAGTTGGACGAGCTGAAGCCGTTAAAACTCGATTGGCTGCTCGAAAGATTGAAGCTTACCGCTTGGCTCAGCCGTTGATTGAGCTGGCGATTATCGGTGAACGCGAGCGAGTTGCTGCTCGATTGGGTGCCCACTTGGCTGCGCGAAAACGTGTAGTTTTGCGACGTGTGCGCGGTCTGATGGACGACCGTTCCGTTGAAGCTTTCGTTTGCCGGGAGGTTGGTGTACGGCCCGTAGTTCGAGTTATAGGAGAACCCGAAATTTCCGCGCAGGCTCTGCGAGAAATTCTCGATCTCTTGCACGTTCACGTTATACGTCGAGGTGGAACTGCGCCGGTCGTGGATGCCGTACGAATCGACGCTCAGGCTGCGGCGGCCGTTGCGCTTTTGATAGAATCCGACGTAGCCGATGCCCAGGCCGACCTTGGTAAAATAATCGACGCGGTAGTAACCGTAATAATACTGGTCTTTGCCGAACGTCAGACGCGTCTTGACCCAGTAGCCCTCGTACTGGTCGTAGCCGATGTTGGGGAAGTAGTGGGGCTTCTGCCGTTCGTCGTCGATGGTGCGCAACGGGATGACGACCTTGGGCAAGAAGAACACCGCGGCCGCCCCGAGCCACAAGATCGCTCTGTAGATAACGATCTTATCGCCGGGGTATACGTCCATGTTGCGCCCGGTGATGTGGTATCCGCCGCGCGGATTTTCGCAAGTGGTCACGTACGGCGCGAGGCCGTGCGATACGCCGTCGGCATCGCTATGCAAATCTTTGGCCCGAAAGTGCACGAGGCCGCGATCGACGCCTTGAGAGCTCGTGCCGTTGCCGTTGACGAGTTTCGCCGTTTGATCGATCGTATCGAAAACGATCGTATCGGCCTGCAAGACCGAATCGCGGGAATGATCGATGATGTACGGACGGCCGGTGATCGTCACCGTGCGCTGCCCGTCGAAGTGAGCCTTGTCGCCGACGATCTCTTCCTGACCGTAATAGATATGCACGTTCCCGATCGCGTCGCCCGGCTGCCCCTGCTTGGTGCTGCCGGTGACCTTGTCGGCGAGGATGGCGATATAATTCGGCGCGAGGGTCGGCGCGCCGGTCGGCTCGGGCGTGGGCGGCGGCGGCACTTGGCCCGCCGGCGTAATGGGTGGCGGCGTCTCGCCTCCGCGTTGTAGAAATACCGGCGCGTTCGCGGAGGCCGGGTTCGGCGTCGGGGTTGGAATCGGCGGCGGCGAGACCGCGCCGGGAACGATCGGCGGGCGAGGGGTGGCGTAGAGCGTCGTGGTGCTGCCGTTTATCGCCGGAAACGTCGGTGTGGCGGCGGGAGCCGGCGAACCGCTCGGCGTCGCGCTGGGAGCTGCGCTCGGCGAAGCGCTCGGCGATGGAAAATCGTTCACCTGCGCGACGTATTGCGCGCGTTCGCGCTGAGCGCACGTCTGCCCGTTGAGGAGCTGCAAGGCGCGCTCGTTCTCGAGCTGGCGCTTCGACGGCGCGGCCATAGCCGGGGTGAACCCGCTCATAAAAGCAAGTAGGCAGACGATCGCGGCCAGGCCGCGTCGATTCATTCCATAGAGTGACACGCGGTCAGCGTTCTTCCAGCCAGAGCAAGACGGCACCCGCGGTGCCCATGACGATGTTGGGAATCCATGCCGCCAAAAACGGATTGATCGCGCCGTTGCGGCCGAATGCGGCGGCCGCCGTCGTCATCAGGTAATACACGAAGAACATCAGGATGGCGAGCGCGATGCCGAGCGTTCGCCCGCGCTTGCCGAAACGCAACGCCAGCGGCACCGCGAGGAGCACGCCGATAAAGCAAGCAAACGGCCAGGCCAAACGTTGCGCGAGATTGATCTCGAGCCCGCCGAGCGCGCTGCCCCCGACCCCTTGCGCCTGCAGCGCCTTCACCTGGGTCGAGAGCGATTTGCTCGACATCGCCCACGGATCGTTGTTCTGGCTGCTCATAAACTGCGCGGCCGTTTCCGCGAGCGGCAAACCGATGTGGATCTCTTTCACGTGTTGCTGGCTGGTGACGTAGCCGTCGGCGTTATAGCGCGTATCGATCACGTCGTGCAATTCCAGCGCGCTGTTATCGACCGTCGCGCTCTTGGCTTGCAGCGTCTCGGTCCACGGCCCGAAGTGCGCGGGCTTGAAGATCTGCACGCCTTCCATCGTCTTATTGTCCGGCGCGACTTGCGTGACGTAGAAGACGTTGCCGGTGTCGGGATCCTTGCGGAAGAACTGCGGCTCGACCGGCAGCGAGTTGGTGTGGTAGATGATTTGGTAGAACGTGCGGGTCGAAAGATCGACCGAGGTCGGCGCAACGTATTCGTTCATCGCGTAGGCGATGACGAACATCGCGAAGCCGAAGGCGAGCGTCGGCAGAGCGATCCGCGTGACCGCGATGCCGGCCGTGCGCATAGCCGTGATCTCGCCATCGCCCATGACGCGGCCCATCGCGAGCAGCGATGCGAACAGGCACGCAAACGGAAACGCCATTGGGATCGCTTGCGGAATCCGAAACACGACGAACCGCAGCACCAAGAAGAACGGCGCGTGCTGGTTGATCAGGTAGTCGGCCGCGAGGAAGAAGATGTTCAGCGCCCAGAACAGCAAAAACGCGCCGAACGCAAAGAGAAACGGGCCGATCATCTCGTGTACGAGATAGCGGTCGAGAATGGAAATGCGCAGACGCAAGGAGCGGACGCGGCGGGCCGGGTGACGTTCGGTTAGCGTCGCCATACGATGCGGGGGGGCGGAGCTAATAGCTCCGGTACGCCGACATCACGCGGGCGACGTAGGCCTGCGTTTCCGGATACGGGGGGACGCCGTGGTACCGATCGACGGCGCCGGGGCCCGCGTTATAGGCCGCAACCGCGAGGGTCGCGTCGTTGTGGTAACGCTGGAGCAAGCCTTTGAGGTAGGAGGTGCCGCATTGCACGTTTTCGGTGGGATCGAACGGGTTGGCAATGCCGCAGCTCTGCGAGGTGCCGGGCATCAATTGCATGAGCCCTTGCGCGCCCGCGACGCTGATGGCCGACGGGTTGCCGGCCGATTCGGCCATGATCACCGCGCGCACGAGGCCTTGCGGAACCGCGTTACTCGCCGAAGCATCGGTGACGAGCGTCTGAATCTGCTCGGGGTTCAACGCGTGCGGAGCATAGGGAAGGTAGCCCGCACCGCTACACCCGTAGAGCAGGCCGAGGACCATCAGGGACCCCAGCAATCGTCGCATGATGCTAGTGCCATTCTCTGGCGACCCCCTCCGGCCTCTCGCGAGAGGCGATTCTAACGAAGCAGTTCCAGAGCGAGCGCCCGAGCCTTAGCTTTCACCAAGTCGCGAATTTCGCGCACCCGCTCGGGCGGCTGGCCCTTCGGGTCGGGGAGGCCCCAGTCGGCGTCGATGCGCGAAACGCCCTGCACGTCGCAGCCCATGGTGATGACGCGCGCGGCGCGGGCCGCTTGGGCGGGGTCGATCAGTTTGGGCCGGGCCGCTGAAATATCGACGCCGTCCTCGGCCATGGCGGCGACCACGCCCGCATTGGGGGCATCCGCAGCTTCGGTTCCCGCGGACGCGACCTCGAGCGCATCGCCGGCGAAGAGCCGCAGGTAGGCCTCGGCCATCTGGCTGCGCCCGGTATTATGGCGACAAACGAAGAGAACCAGCGGCCTGTTCACAAGGCACTCCTTGCCGGGCTTTCACCGGTGGATTGATACGAGCGTTCGTAGCGGCGCGCGACCGTGACCAGGGCGAGCATGACGGGCACCTCCACCAGCGGTCCGATGACGGCTGCAAACGCTTCGCCGGACGTGATGCCGAAGACCGAGATGCACACCGCGATCGCGAGTTCGAAATTGTTGCTCGCCGCGGTGAGCGAGAGCGCGGTATTCGCGCCGTAGCTCGCACCCAAGCGCCGCCCCATCCAAAACGAGATGAAGAACATCGCTAGGAAATAGAGCGCGAGCGGTATGGCGATGCTAACGACATCGAGCGGCTGGGCGAGAATGCGTTGGCCTTGCAGCGCGAACATCGCGACGATCGTGACGAGCAGTGCGACGAGCGTCAACGGTGCGATGCTCGGCACGAAACCGTCGTCGTATCGCGCCGCGCCCATCCGCGGACGCAAGAGATAGCGCGTGGCGGCGCCGGCCGCGAACGGTAATCCGAGATAGATCAGCACGCTTTTCGCAACGTCGGCGATCGAGAGATGCACGGCCAGCCCTTGCAAACCGACCATCGGCGGCAGCACGGTAATAAAGAGATACGCGTACGCCGCGTATCCGAAGATTTGAAAGAGCGAGTTAAACGCCACCAGCGCGGCGGCGTACTCGCGATCGCCGTTGGCAAGCTCGTTCCACACGATCACCATCGCGATGCAGCGCGCAAGCCCGACCATGACGAGTCCGGCAAAAAAGGCGGGTTGTCCGTGTAAGAAGAGCGCCGCGAGAACGAACATCAGCACCGGTGCGATGATCCAATTCTGCACGAGCGAAACCGCGAAGAGCCGGACGTTGCGAAACACCGCGGGTAAGGCTTCGTAGCGCACGCGTGCGAAGGGCGGATACATCATCACGATCAGCCCGACCGGCACCAGCGCCGCCAGTAACGCAAGATGCATCGCACCCAGCGCGACGCCGAGCGCCATCGCAAGCAGAATCCAGAACGTGAGGTACCGGTCGAGAAACGAAAGGCGCGGCTGCGCGGCGGTGACGGTCACGCGAGCAACGCCGGGACGGCCGCCGACAATGCGCTTGCGATCGCGTCGCCGACGCGACGCTGCGCGTCGGGCTGGAGCCGGTAGTATACCCACGTGCCGCGCCGCTCGCCGCTGATGAGGCCCGCTTCGCGGAGCAGACGCAGATGGTGCGATACAGTCGGCTGGTTGAGCGGCAACCCGGCCGTGAAATCGCAGACGCACACTTCATCCTGGGCGCGCGCGAGGGTTGCGAGAATGGCGAGCCGGTGTGGGTCGGCGAGCGCTTTGAGGAGCGCGGCTTCCGCGGCAAAATCGCCCCTCGCCAGCTCGGTCGGGGGGCAGCATCGTTGCATCGACATATTTCGATTCTATGGGTTATATCGAGGTCTGTCAATGCAAGCGAGGCCGCATCGCTGCCGGGTCGAGGGCTTCGGGTAGAGGGGCCGAAGCGTGACCCCATGCGCGCGCTTACGTTTCGTCGCCCCGCATATGCGGCGGCCTTAGCCACCCTGTGCCTCATCGCATGGGCCCCCCCGGCAGCGCGGGCGGCTTCGGCGGTTCCCTCGCCGGCGCCATCGCCCGCGGCCGATACCCCCGCGGATCCGTGCGGCGGCCCTGGGGCTCTCCTCGCAACGCTCAACCGGCCGACGGTGGGGTACAGCGCGTGCGCGATCGCAGCGGGAACCGCCGTGTTTGAGATCGGGTACCAGAACCAGGTAATGGGCCTGGGCGCGAACGCGCAGACGCTCGCGGAGTATCCGCAGGGCTTCATTCGGTTTGGCGTGCGCCCGCGGTTCGAGTTCGACATCATCGGGCCGAGCGATGTACGCTCGCGCGTTCCGTTGGGGAACGGCCTCGATTCGGTTACGAACGGTGCGTACGATTCGGGCATCGGGTTTAAGTACGAATTGCCGCCCACCGCCCGCTATACCATCGGCATCGACGGGCTCTACACCTCGCCCAACGGTTCGCCCGCGTTCACCGCCGGTAACGCGACGCTCACCGGAAATATCGATGTTGCGTACGCACTCGACGCTACCACGGGCATCGGTACGACGCTGGCGTTTTCAACTACCGGCGGTTACGCCGCGAACGGATCGCACGCGCGTTACGGCACGTTCATGCCATCCCTCGTCGTCACCAAGCAGTTGCCGGACGCGTACCAACTCTATGCGGAGTACGTGCATCTCTCCAAAACGGCTCCCGACCAGGGGCAGCGCAATTTTGTGGATTACGGCGTGCAGAAGTT
>DATKQG010000092.1 GCA_035532835.1 Candidatus Dormiibacterota bacterium | reverse complement strand
CATACCCGTGGCCCCAATCACCGCGAGCCAGGATCCACGAAAGTTCGCTATCACCCCAGGGCGATGGCGCGATCCCGAACGCGCCGATGACGCGGCGCTCGCTCTTAAGAATCGCCGGCCAAACGCCGGCTTCGGCCCCTTCGCTCGAGTGCATGAGGGTCTCTATCCACGCGGGTATCGCATCGTGCGCGATCGCTCCGCCCGGGACGAAACGCATGGCCTCGCTATCGCCGTAGATTGCGAACGCCGCTTCCGCGTCGCCCGGCATCCACGTACGCAACGCGAGACGCTCGGTCTCGATAAAGCTCATTGCACCGCGTGGGCGGCACGCAGCATCTCGAGCACGCGCTGGTCCGGCAGACCATACACCGTGACGCCGCGGCGGCCGGTCATCGTTTTCGCTTCGAAGAGGGCGTCGTAGATGGCAGCTTGCGTCGCCTCCGCTGTGGCGCGGTAGAGCGCGTCGAGAACCGCATTGTCTTCTTGGGTCGCTTCCGCGGGTGCGACGATATCGAACGATGCCTTGCGATTGTAGACGTACGACGTGGAGAACGCGAGGAAGAGATCGCCGCTGCCGACGTCGGACGTTAGGCCGGTGCGCCCCATTCCGAGGCCGGCGCGCAGCGCGAGGGCGTGGAGTTGGCGCGAGTCGAGCGGTGCGTTGGTGGCAACGATAATCACGATGCTGCCGGAGGACATGCGGCCGTGTAAGGCCACGGGCGTCGGGAAGCGCATGCGGTACTCGTTCTTGAGCCGTTCGCCGACCGGAACGCCGACGATGGTCAGGGCATCACGCGAACTGCCGGTATTGTCGTTTACCAGCACGCCGACGCGGTAGCCGCCCAGATCCTCGGGCAAAACTCGAGATGCCGAACCGATACCCGCTTTGAAACCGAAGGCCTTCATGCCGGTGCCGGCCCCGACGCTTCCGCGCGCAAATTGGCCGCCGCGGGCTGCGTCCAGCAGGGCGACGACATCGGCGGCTACGACCGGGCGGGCTTGGATGTCGGTCATCAGTTGGTCGTCGCACTCGGCCACTACGGGGAGCGGGACGTCGTCGGTGCGCCCGACCTGCGGATGGTGGGCGATGACCCAGTCGATCACCCCGTCGTCGGCGCGTCCGATATCCAGCGTGTCGGTCAGGACGATCGGCTCCTCGAGATAGCCGGATTCGTTGATCCAATGCGTCCCGGTCATCTCGCCATTGCCGTTGAAGGCCAGAAAGGCTGCCGCGACCTTATGATCCCAGGGGTCGGCGTCCGGAAGGATCGCCGTAGCGCCCGTGCGGATCGAGCTGCCTTCGATTTTGGTCAGGTTCGCAACCCGAACGCCGGGGACGTCGGTAATTCCATCGAGGGGTCCGCTGGCAAAGGCCCCGAAGTGAAATGGCAGGACGGCCCGCGCCGCGCCGGTGGCGGAGGCTAGCCCCAACACCAAGGCCGCGACGGCCCGCAAATATCGCATCGACATGGGCGGATGGATTGGAAGCCCGCGCCTGGGTGGCCTGCAGGCACGCTCCGCCAGCGCGAAAAACCAATAGACTTTGCCCTGCCACACCATCGGAGAGGTCGCACCATTCTTACGGTTCCGGAGAAGCTAAAGGCCGCAAAGCTTTGGGAGAATCTCCCAGCAAGCGAACTCGTCGAGCACGCGCTGGCACGCGGCGAAGGAATCCTCGGAAGCGACGGCCAGTTTATCGTCGATACGCGCCCCCACACCGGCCGCTCGCCAAAAGACAAATTTTTCGTGAAAGAACCTTCGAGCGAAGGCCACATCGATTGGGGCGACACCAACGCGCCGATCGATCCGGCGACGTTCGACGCCCTCTTCGATAAGGTGCAGACTTATCTTTCGGAACGCGACGTCTATGCGCTCGATGCGTACGTCGGCGCCGACGAACGCTACCGCGTCCCTATTCGCGTTTACACGGAGTTCGCGTGGCATAGCTTATTCGCGCAACATCTGTTCATCACGCCGGAGATACCGGATCCGAATTTCATACCGGAATTCACGGTCGTCGACGCCGCGCTCTTCGGTGCGGATCCGCAGCGCGACGGGACGCGCAGCCCGACGTTCGTCCTAGTGAATTTCGCAAAACGGATCATCTTGATCGGCGGCACGAAATACGCCGGCGAGATCAAAAAATCGGTCTTTACGATCATGAATTACCTGCTGCCGCTTCGCGACACGCTGCCGATGCATTGCTCCGCGAACGTCGGTAAAATCGATGGGGATACCGCCATCTTCTTCGGCCTCTCCGGAACCGGAAAGACGACGCTCTCGTCCGATCCGCATCGTCCGCTCATCGGCGACGACGAGCACGGATGGTCGAGCGACGGCGTCTTCAATTTCGAGGGCGGCTGCTATGCGAAGATGATCCGCCTTTCAGAAAAGGCCGAGCCCGAGATTTGGTCCGCTTCGCATCGTTTCTCGACCGTGCTCGAAAACGTTGCATGCGACGCGTATACCCGCGTGCTCGATCTCGATTCTGAAGAAAAGACCGAGAACACGCGCGCGGCGTATCCGCTCGAGTTCATTCCGAACATCGTCCCCGGCAGCCGGGGCGACCATCCCAAAACGATCGTCATGCTGACCGCGGATGCGTTCGGCGTGTTACCGCCCATTTCGAAACTCACGCGCGATCAAGCGCTCTATCATTTTCTCTCCGGGTATACGGCCAAGGTGGCGGGCACCGAACGCGGCGTCACGGAGCCGGCCGCGACGTTTTCCACCTGTTACGGCGCACCGTTCATGGTGCACCGCCCGACCGTCTACGCTAAACTTTTGGGCGAGAAAATCGACGCCCACGAAGTTGAGTGCTGGCTCGTCAACACCGGCTGGACCGGCGGCGCATACGGCGTCGGCAAGCGCATGTCGATCGCGCACACGCGTGCGATGGTCAACGCCGCGATCGAGGGGCGCATTCCGGCGCACTTCGCCCGCGAGCCGTTCTTCGGATTGCAGATCCCGACAAGCGTTCCCGGGGTGCCTTCGGAGGTGCTGCAACCGCGCAATGCATGGCCCGATCCCGTCGCCTACGACGCGCAGGCAAAAAAACTCGCGCAGCTCTTCTTCGACAACTTCAAGCGCTTCGAAGCGCACGCGAGCCACGGCATCAAGGCAATCGCCATCAAGCCGTAAGCACGCTTCTCATCGAGCGTTCATCCTCTCCTCATCGTACGTTCATCCCGCGATCGCATATCCGGCGTAGGGTGAGGGCATGAATCTTCGACAGTGTTTCTCGGCCATCGTCGTTATTGCGATGGCCTTCCCCATCGTAGCGTTAGCCCAGCAAGGGACGACCGTCGGATCGCAACCGGGTCGCGACCGGGCGCCGATGCGACGCGCCTTGCGCGGCCTGCACCTGAGCCGGCAACAGCGAGCGCAGATGCGCCGGATCGTGACGTCGTTTCGCGCCGCTCATCCTAAGGGGAGCCCGCGAGATCCGCAAGCGCGCAAGGCGATGCGCGCCCAGTTACTCAAGGTTCTGACGCCGCAACAGCGGACGGAGTTTCGTTCCCGGATGCATGCCACCCGGACGCACGCCGCGCAACCTCCGCAGAATGCCGTCTTTCCTAGCGATCCTCCGTCAATCGCCCCAGCGTAAAATGGCGCCGCCGTCCGTCGCGCTGCGAAGCTGCACGTCGGCGATTCTCTCGACCGCGTACACGGCATCGCGCACGCTGCCGATGCGGGCGCCGCGCAGAATCACGATCGTGTCGAGGCCGGCTTCGCGTGCGGCAGCGAGCCCTTGTATGCTGTCTTCGATCGCCAGGGCGCGCTCGGGGGCGACGCCCAGATGCGCGACCGCCTTCGCGTAGCACGCCGGATCGGGTTTGCTCCGTTCGACGTCGTCGCCGGTGACCAGCACTGCCGGCAGCGGTAAACCCGCCGCCGCGAGGATCGCTTCCGCAACGGCTCTGGGCGCCGAGGTAACGATCGCCCAGCGGGCGTCGCGCACGCCGGCGAGCAGGTCGAGCGCACCATCCATCGCGCGGCCGCGGTCGTCGGTGAGCGTGCCGAAGAGATCGAAACAGAGGGCATCGTAGCGGTGCTCCATCGCTCGCGCATTCTGCCAGGAGTTCCGCCGCTCCCGGAAGGCTCTGCGTCTACGCAACTCCAACTCGGAAGAGGTATGAAAGAGACTCTGGCGATTCTCGTGGGCGGCGGCCCGGCGCCCGGCATCAACGGCGTCATCGCTTCGGCGACGATCGAAGCTCTCAACAGCGGCCTGCGCGTGATCGGCATCTACGACGGCTACCGCGATCTGGCAAGCGGCGAGGCGCCACGAACGATCGAGCTTGAGATCGACGACGTCGCGCGGATCCACACGCACGGCGGATCGATTCTGCGCACGTCGCGAACGAATCCGGCCAAGGACGAGCGCACGCTCGCGACGTGCATCGCATCGATCGAGTCTCTGGACGTTCGCTATCTGATCGCGATCGGAGGCGACGACACCACCTACGGTGCCGCGAAAATTGCGGCGGCAACCGTCGGGCGCCTCGGGATCGCAACCGTTCCGAAAACCATCGATAGCGATCTTCCCCTACCCGATAACGCTCCGACCTTTGGTTACGAGACGGCGCGATCGGTCGGTGCCGAGATTATCGAAAGCCTGATCGAAGACGCGCGCACGACGTCGCGATGGTATATCGTCGTGACGATGGGGCGCAAATCCGGCGCGTTGGCGCTAGGAATGTGCAAGGCGGCAGGCGCGACCCTGGCCGTCATTCCCGAAGAGTTCTCCGGGCCCGAACTCGATCTCGAACTGGTGATCGATACGATCGTCGGCGCGATCGTCAAGCGTCGAGCCGACGGCTACGAACACGGCGTCGCCGTCGTCGCCGAGGGCATCGTCGAGCGCGTTTCGGCCGCCACGCTTCGCGCGCTCGAGCACGCCACTCGCGACGCCTACGGACACGTTCGCCTGGCGGATATTCCCCTGGGTTCGCTGCTACGCGACGGCGTTCGCAAGCGATTGGAGGAGCTTGGTTTGCAAACGACCGTGCTGACGAAAGACATCGGATACGAACTGCGCTGCGCGAAACCGGTCGCCTTCGACGTCGACTACACGCGCACGCTCGGCTACGGCGCCGTGCGCTATCTGCTCGACGGCCATAGCGGTGCGTTGATCGCCTTGCGCGGCGGCCGCGTGGAGCCGGTGATGCTCGACGCGCTGCTGGATCCCGCGACCGGCCGCATCCGCACCCGGCTCGTCGATATCACGACCGAGGCCTACACCGTGGCGCGCGATTACATGGTGCGGCTCGAGCCGGACGATCTCCGATCGCCGCAACTCGAACGGATCGCCGCGCAGACCAACCTGGCACCCGCCGCTTTTCGAGAACGCTTTGCGCGGGCAGGTTCAGGGTACATGTAGAGAGCTCTAGAGACACGCAAAGGGGGGCTTCGTGCGCGTTCCAGCCGTAATGACCGCCGGGGCGCTCGCGCTTGCGGCGTGCGGGGGCGGGGCCGGCGCCGGAGCCACCGCGCGGCCATCAACCCAGCCCACTGCCGCCGCGACAAGCGCTGCGTCCAACTGCTCCGGAGCCACATCAACCCAAGCTTCAACGGGGATGGCACCGAGCACGCCGTCGGGCTTGAGCGTCCCAAGCGGTTTTACGGTGCAAACGATCGCCGACATCGGTGGCGCGCGCGAAATCGCGCCTTTGCCCAACGGCGATCTGATCGTCGGAACCAGCGGCTCGGCGGTCTACATCGTTCCGAATGCCGAGGCCGCCGCAGGCGCCGGCGCGGCCAGCGTTTTTGCGACGGTGAACGATGCTCCCGATGCCGGCGTGGCCTTTTCGCAGCCGACGTGCACCGTCTACATCGCGACCCAATACGGCATCTATGCGACGCCCTACCGCGACGGCGACCTCACCGCGGAGCGACTGACCAAAATCGGCAGCATCCGCACCGGGAGCATCTCCCCGGCAACCGACGGCGACGTCCATCGCACGACCTCCGTCGCGGCCGGTGCGGACGCACTCTATGCCGGCGTGGGCTCGAGTTGCAATGCGTGCGTTGAGACCGATCCTACCCGAGCATCGGTGCAACAGCTGCGCCTCGACGGCAGCGGCATGACGACGCTCGCCATGCGAATACGCAATCCGATCGCGCTGGCCGTCGATCCGGTCAGCGGGCATCTCTGGGTCGGCGACGCCGGCCAGGACGATCTGCCCACCCTGCATCCCTACGAGTTCCTCGACGACCTGACATCCCGCGGCGGCGTTGCCGATTACGGATGGCCGGATTGCGAAGAGCATCACGTCGCATACGTCTCGGGTTCAAACTGCTCGGGGACGGTTGCCCCGCTCGTCGAGTTGCCGGCGTACTCCACCATCATCGGGGCGACGTTCTACCCGGCCCAGGCTTCGGGAGCATATGCATTCGGATCGTCCTATGCAGGCGCGCTTTTCGTCGCCCGGCACGGCTCCTGGCACACCCCTTCGGGATGCAACGTCGCGCCAGAAGTTGACGTCGTGCCCATGCATGGGGATCTGCCCGTAACACCGGTGAACTGGAGCGACCCTCACGCGCAATGGAAACCGTTCGTAACCGGGTTTCAGCCTGGATGTACGGCGTCGACACGTATCGGGCGACCCACCGGCATCGCCGTCGGCCCCGCGGGGAGCCTCTTCATCGCCGACGATCAAGCCGGCCTCATCTATCGCGTCCGCCCGTAGGGCGCGCGATCTAGCGCACAATAGCAAGAGCCCCCGGTATCGCTACCGGGGGCTCATCGCTTTCCTAATCTGGCGCCGACCTACTTTCGAGGGACCCTGCGGTCCGACTATCATTGGCGCTGGCGGGCTTAACTGCCGTGTTCGGGATGGGAACGGGTGTGACCCCGCCGCTATGGACGCCAGAAACTTGATCCTGAAACCGCAACAACGAGCCTGAGCTCCGAGCTGATCGCGGTTCCAGAAAGCTGTACAGAGAAGAACTTCCAAGTGCCAAACCGATTGCGATATGGCGTAATTAAAATTTTCCGAGCTATTAGTACCGGTCAGCTGCACATCTTACGATGCTTCCACCCCCGGCCTATCAACGTGGTAGTCTACCACGACTCTTCACCCTTACGGGATTGAGATCTCATCTTGGGGTCAGTTTCGTGCTTATATGCTTTCAGCACTTATCTGATCCGAACATCGCTACCCGGCTATGCTCCTGGCGGAACAACCGGTTCACCAGAGGTTCGTTCGACTCGGTCCTCTCGTACTAGAGTCCAAGCCCCTCAAATCTCCTACGCCCACAGCGGATAGGGACCGAACTGTCTCACGACGTTCTGAAC
>DATKQG010000091.1 GCA_035532835.1 Candidatus Dormiibacterota bacterium | reverse complement strand
CGAGCGCGCGCCGCTATTGCAAACCCGCGCGTGAGGCCGCCGCATTTGTCGAGTTTGATGTTGACGATGTCGACGCGCCCCACGAGGAGTTCCAGATCGTCCAGATCCTGTATGCTTTCGTCCGCTGCGAGCGGAATCGGTGAATCGAGGCCGTCCATATCGGCGTCGCGGTCGCGCGGAAAGGGCTGCTCCAGCAGTTCGACGTTTGCATCGACGAGTGCGGGCATCAGCGCGTCCAGCGAGGCGCGATTGAATCCTTGGTTCCCGTCCACCGCAATCCAGGCATCGGGACGAGCGGCGCGCACGGCGCGAACGCGCTCGGCGTCGTCCTCCGTGCCGGTCAATTTGAGTTTGAGCGCGCGGGCCTTGGTGAAATCGCGTGCGCGGTCAGCCATAACCTGCGGCTCGTCGGCACTGAGCGTGTAGGTCGTGAGCACCGGACGCGGCTCCGGCAACCCGGCGATCTGCCAGGCTGGGCGCCCTTGCGACTTGGACTCGAGGTCCCAGAGCGCGCAATCCACAGCGTTGCGCGCACCGCCTGCCGGCAGCAACTCGATCAACTCCTCGCGCGACGGCGGGTTCGCAAAGCGACCTGAGATCGCTTCGATTTGCGCCCGGGCGCGATCGACCGTGTCGTTCAAATAATAGACGCCCGCGCCTTCGCCGTAACCGGTGAACCCGGCGGCTTCCACGCTAGCAACGAGCACGTCGCTGTGACGAAACGTGTAACCGGTAATGGCGAACGGACGGGCGAGCTCCCACGCTTCGACTCGCGTGCTGATCGACATCGCTACATCCTCCCCGTCGTCACGGAAATGGCCGAGGCCGGACCTTTGGAATTGTTGCGCAGTCTGTGCGGAAAGCCGGCGGAGAAGACGCAGCACTCGCCGGCATTCATCGGATAGTCGATGCCGTTGACCACGAGAACCACCTCGCCTGCGGTGATGTAGACGACGTCGATGCCCTCGTGGGTGAGATCGCTCCTGAACGACGCTCCTGCGGCGAGTTCCACGATGACGAGGTCTAGGTCGAGCGCGGGGAGATGGAGCGCTTCGTACGTTACGCCTTTTCCGCGGTTGACGCGCTTGCGATCCGTGCCGGTGACGAACGACGGCCGCGACAGTTTCGACGTGAAGCCCAGAAACGAGCCCAGATCGTAGTGGAAGACGTTCGCGAGCCGGGCCAGGCGGCCGAGCGAAATATCGGAGTCGCCGCGTTCGACGGCTCGGATGAACGATGCGGAGAGTCCGCTCTGCTCGGCGAGATCGCGAACGGCCATCCCGCGCTGAGCGCGAAGACGCTCGATGATCTTGCCGACGTCGGGAATGGCGACCGCGCCGTCGTCTGCGGACGCGGCGGGCGCGCGGGTTTTCTTGCTAGGAGTCGAGCTCATTTATAGGCTGAGGTTACCGCCCGGCTGCGGTCGTTCCTCTCTATTCTGGCGCCTGCGACGAAATATTGCTCGCCCTCGGCGCACCCGGACGCCCGCCGCTACGGCTGCGCCGAAATATCGCCCCACGCCCTAAAATTTTGCCGCCAGGTCCAGGAGGGCTCTCGGCAGCCTTTGAAAAGGGTCTCCATGCAAGTGCGATTCAATGCCCTAAGCAAGGTTGTAATAGCCGCGATTGCGGCCGTGCTTTTCTCGTGCGCAACCACGGTGTGCCAAGCGCAACCGTCGCCGAAATTTAGCCTCGAGAGCGTGCTGGGTTACCCGTTCCCGCTCCATCTCGTCGCGGGTGCGGACGGCCGGATGGTCGCGTGGGTGATCGACCAGCGCGGCGTGCGCAACGTTTATGTGGCGGCCGCGCCCGATTACGCTCCGCACGCGATCACGCACTACACGGCCGACGACGGACAAGAAATCACCAACCTTTCGATCTCGCGCGACGGTGCGTACGTCGTCTACGTTCGCGGCGGCGACCACGACTCCAACTGGCCCGCGCTATTTCCGCCCGATCCGGCGCGTAACCCGGTGGCTCCGCACATGCAAGTCTGGGCGGTTCCGGTGCAAGATCCCGGCAAGGCCCTCGCGCTCGGCGACGGCGATACTCCGGCGATTTCGCCCGACAGCAAGCGCGTCGCATTCGTCGCGCAAAATCAATCCGTGTGGTCGGCGCCGATCGACGAACCCGGTAAGGCCGCGCGTCTGTTCTTCGACGAAGGACAGGATTCGGATCTGCAGTGGTCGCCGGACGGCTCGGCGCTGGCGTTCGTCTCCATGCGCACCGATCACAGCTTCATCGGCGTCTATCGCGGCCAAGCGACTCCCTTGCGTTTCCTCTCGCCGTCCACGTCGCAAGACCTCGAACCGCGCTGGTCGCCGGACGGCGCGAAGATCGCGTACATCCGCACGCCGGGAATCGGCGGGCCGCCGGCCACGGATTTCGCGTTTGCCAAGACGCCGTGGGCGATCTGGGTCGCCGATGCGGCGACCGGCACGGCGCACCGGATTTGGGCGAGCGCGAACACGCTGCGCGCATCGTTTCCCGACGATTTCGACCCGTCGCTGCGATGGACGGCCGGCAACGCCCTAACGTTCCTGTCGTCGGCCGACAACTGGCCGCATCTCTATGCGCTATCGCCGGGCGGCGGCCCGGCGCGGCTGCTGACGCCCGGTGCGTTCATGGTCGAAGACACGGCACTCTCTCACGACGGCCACACCATGTTTTACACGGCGAATCACGGCCGCACTACGGGAGATTTCGATCGCCGGCACATCTTCAGCGTCGATATCGCCACGGGACGCACGCGCGAGATCACCGCAGGAACGCGCAGTGAATGGAGCCCGGCGGCAAACGGCAATGCGCTCGCGTTCGTGCAAGCCGGCTCCAAGCAGCCTCCCCTCGTTTCGGTTCTGCCGCTCGCCGGCGGAACGATCCGCGCGCTCGACCGGAATCTCTTACCCGCCGATTTTCCGCAATCACGGCTCATCGTGCCCAAGAGCGTGACGTTCCGCGCCGCCGACGGACAGATGACGCACGGTCAGCTCTTCGAGAGCGCGGGCGGCCCCGCAAAGAAACCCGCCCTCGTCTACGTCCACGGCGGCCCACCGCGTCAAATGCTCACGACCTGGCACTACATCGATTACTACTCGAACGGCTATGCCGTAAACCAGTATCTCGCAAATCACGGTTTCATCGTGCTCTCCGTAAACTACCGTCTCGGGGTCGGCTTCGGATACGATTACGCGCATCCGGCGAACTGGGGACCTACCGGAGCGTCGGAATACAACGACGTGCTCGGCGGGAATGCATTCTTGCGGCGTATGCCGTCGGTCGATGCAAAGCGCATCGGTATTTGGGGCGGGTCCTACGGCGGTTACCTGACGGCGCTGGCGCTCGCGCGTAATTCCAATCTCTTCTGCACCGGTGTCGATTGGCACGGCGTTCACGACTGGTCGACGACGGAATTTCTTCCCAACCCGCCGGTACGCTATCAGATGCCCGATATGAAAAAGGAACGCCGCATCGCCTGGCTCTCTTCACCCGATGCATCCATCGCGAAATGGCGGTCGCCGGTATTGCTCGTTCAAGGCGACGACGATCACAACGTGCACTTTCATCAAACGGTCGATCTCGCGCGCCGCCTGCAGCTTGCCGGCGTCCCGTACAGCGAATTGGTCATCCCGAACGAGATCCACGGATTCCTGCGCTATGCAACCTACTTCAAGGCCGACACGGCAACCGTCGATTACTTGACGCGTCACCTCACCGCGGGCGATTGTAGGTAATCCAGTTGCGCTTCTTTATCGCGACCCTCGCTACCGAAACCAACACGTTCTCGCCGATTCCCACCGGGCGGCAAGCCTTCGACCGCAGCCCCAACCAGCCGGACGTCGCATCGATGTCGATGTGGCGCGAACTGGCGCAGGCCGGCGGCCACACCGTGTGCGAGAGCATCGTCGCCGTCGCGCAGCCAGCGGGCCCAACGGTACGCGCCGTGTACGAGGGGCTTCGCGACGAACTGCTCGCCGATCTCGAACGCGCTCTGCCGGTGGACGTCGTCTTACTCTACCTCCACGGTGCGATGGTCGCGCAGGGGTATGACGACTGCGAAGGCGACGTGCTCGGCGCGTGCCGGCGGCTCGCGGGGGAGCGCGCCATCATCGGAGCGGAACTCGATCTTCACGCGCATCTTACCGCGCAGATGCTCGCCGCCGCCAACGTTATCGTAGCGTACAAAGAATATCCGCATACCGACATTGTCGATCGCGCGCGGGATCTCTATCGGCTTTGCGTCGATGCGGCATCGGGGCGGACGCGGCCGGTCTCCGCGACGTTCGACTGCAGCACGATCGGCATGTGGCCGACGACGAGGGAACCGCTGCGTTCGCTCGTCGACGACATGTCGGCCCGCGAGCGAGACGGCATTCTCTCGCTCAGCTTGATTCACGGATTTCCATACGGCGACGTTGCCGACGCGGGCACGAAGATGCTCGCGATTGCGGATGGTAACGAGGCGCTCGCGGCGCGCGTGGCGCGAGAGTTTGGGCAACGCTTTCTCTCGATGCGCCGGGAAGCGTTGCTCCCGGTGATACCGCTCGAACAAGCACTCGACGCCGTCGCGAGCGCCCATCGCGGCCCGCTCGTTCTCGCGGACGTCGCCGACAACGCGGGCGGCGGAGCGCCGGGCGATAGCACCTTCGTTCTCCGCGCGCTGCTCGAACGCGGCATGGATAACGTCGTTACCGGAACTTACTACGATCCGATCGCGGTCGATCTGTGCTTTGAGGCCGGTGAGGGCGCCGAGATCGATCTGCGATTCGGCGGCAAATTGGGCAAGGCGTCGGGCGACCCGATCGATGCGCGCGTCACGGTTCGCCGCCTGCTCCAGGCGCACGCGCAGGATTATATGGACGATTCGCGCCCGGCCTCGCTCGGCCGCAGCGCTTGGATCCACACCGCCGGCATCGATATCGTCCTAGCCTCCGTACGCACGCAGGTGTTCGCCCCGAACGCGTTTACGGGGCTGGGCATTACGCTGCACGACAAGCGCGCGATCGTCGTAAAATCCTCGCACCATTTTTGGGGCAAATTCGCGCCGCTCGCGACGCGCGTGATCCACGCCGGCGCCCCGGGAGCGCTCAGCGCGGATTTCGCCGCGATCCCCTACCGCAAGCGCGATCTGCAGTACTGGCCGCGCACCGGCTGAGCGGCCAAAAAGAACGAAAAATTGGCATATATGGCGAAATTTTGGCAGGATGCCGCCGCCGGATTCCCGTAGACATGCACCATGTCCGCTCTACCTGAACGCCGATACGCGATTTTGACCGAAGGGATGCTCGCCACGTCGAGCGGGAAGACCGCGCACGGCGTCTTACGCTATCGCGGCGAGTCGGTCGTGGCCGTCATCGACTCGAAATTTGCCGGTAAACGCGTGATCGACGTGTTGCCCTGGCTCGGGTCGACCGCGCCGATCGTGGCGTCGTTCGAAGAAGCCCTTGCATTCGAGCCGACCGCGCTCTTGATCGGCGTCGCGACGGAAGGCGGTCGTCTGCCGTCGGACCATCGGGCGGCGGTGCTCGCTGCGGTAGACGCGGGCCTCGAAATCGTGAGCGGTTTGCACGAGCTGCTGCGAGAC
>DATKQG010000090.1 GCA_035532835.1 Candidatus Dormiibacterota bacterium | reverse complement strand
GCTGCGATAAAGTTTCTTTTAACTCGGCGGCGGTGCGCGACCCCGGGGTGCTCGCCTCGGCGGCTGCCGAGTTTGGGAGCCAGTGCATCGTCTTGGCGATCGATGCGCGGCGCCGGGAGCGCGGCTGGGAAGTCGTCGTCGACGGCGGGCGTACGCCGACGGGCTTGGATGCCGTGGACTGGGCGCTCCGCGCGACCGAACGAGCCGGAGCCGGGGAGATTCTTCTGACGAGCATGGACGCCGACGGCACCCGTTCGGGTTACGATATCGAGCTTACTCGCGCGGTCCGCGACGCCGTCGGCGTCCCCGTCATTGCTTCCGGCGGCGCCGGCTCGGTCGAGGATTTCGAACGCGTTTTCATAGAAGGCACCGCCGATGCCGCGCTGGCGGCGTCGCTCTTTCACTTCGGCGAAATTCGGATACCGGCTTTGAAGGAAGCGCTCGCGAGGCGCGGCATTCCCATCCGACCATGGATATCGACGTCGACGGTTTAACCTTTAACCAAGCCGGACTGCTTCCGGTGGTTATTGCCGATGCGAGCAGCGGAGCGGTTCTTACGCTAGCCTGGGCAGATCGTGCGGCGATCCGGCGCACCATCGAAAGCCGAGAAACGCACCTGTTTAGCCGATCGCGCAACGCACCGTGGCGCAAGGGCGAGAGTTCGGGGCATACGCAACGCGTGGTCGAGGTGTTGGCGGACTGCGACGGCGATGCCGTGCTCTATCGCGTCGAACCGCACGGGCCGGCCTGCCATACCGGCGCAACGAGTTGCTTTCATCGCCCCCTCGCATCGCTGCAAGAAGCGGATCCCGCCGCGTTAGCGCTGGCGCTGACGCACCTGCAACTCGTGGCCCGCTCGCGGAAAGCGGAAGCCCCCGAAGGGTCGTACATCGCGCAACTCTTCGCCGGCGGGGTCGATCGCATCGGCAAAAAGATCGGCGAAGAAGCGACCGAAGTGGTGATCGCGGCGAAGAATCCGAACGATGAGGAACTCGTTTGGGAGGCCGCCGACCTGCTGTTCCACCTCGTCGTCATGCTTGAGGCCCGCGATATCCCCTTAGCTCGCGTCGGCGAACACCTGTTGTCGCGTGCGCAGCCAAAAGACTCGTAGCGCGCCGGCCGGCGACATCGGCGAACTCGCCGGGGTCGGCGCGAAGAGCGCTCAACTGTTTCGAGAAATCGGCATAAACACGCCGCTCGAACTGCTCGATTATTTGCCGTTCCGCTACGACGACCTTCGCTTACCGACCCCCTCGACGCTGCTCGGCGGTACGGGCGCGCCGGAAGAAAACGCCGTAGGGACGGTCGACGCGGTGAAAGAGCGCAGGGTGCGCGATCTCGAGATCGTGGAACTCGTGCTACACGACGCCGCCGGTGCGTTTGCGGCGAAATGGATCGGACGGCGGCGATTCGTCGTGGGGCGGTTTACCGAGGGCATGCGGTTGTTCGTCCGCGGCCGAGTCGAACGGACGCTGGCTCTCCCGGTGGTGAACGTATCGCAATACGCGCAGCTCCACGAGGGCCAAGAGTACCGCGGCGAGCTGGAACCGGTCTATCGAGCGAGCAAGGATCTAACGACCCGCAAGATCGCCGGCGTCATCAAGAAAAATCTCGAATCGCTGCTGGAGATGGTGCGCGACGATCCGCTTCCCGCAGCGTTGCAGCGCGCCCACGGCTACATGCCGCTGCGGGATGCGTACCGCGCCGTCCACGCCCCGAGCTCGCCCGAAGAGGCCGCTCGCGCCCGCGAGCGCTTCATCTTTACCGAATTTTTCTTGCTCGCCGTCTCGGCACAGTTGCGTCGCGCCGAACGCGAACGCGACCGCGGCGCACGCTCGCTTCACGTTCCGTCGGCGCTGCTCGAGGAATTCGAACGCGAGTTGCCGTTCGCGCTGACCGGCGCGCAACGCCGCGCCATCGCGATGCTGTGGGACGACATGTCCGGCGCGACCCCGATGAATCGGTTGCTCCAGGGCGATGTGGGAAGCGGCAAGACGCTGGTTGCGGCGGCGACGATTCTGCTTGCGGCTCGAAACGGCGTGCAATCGGCGATTATGGCGCCGACCGAGATTCTTGCCGCGCAGCATGCGGCCAAGCTCGCGCCGCTGTTACTGCCGTTCGGCGTGCGCGTCGAAGCGGTGTTTGGGAGCCAGCCGCAACGTTCGCGTGCGGCCGCGCTCGATAAGATCGCCAGCGGAGAAGCATCGCTCGCGGTCGGAACGCACGCGCTGATCACCGAAACGGTGGAGTTTGCGCGGCTCGGCTTAGCGATCATCGACGAGCAGCATCGTTTCGGCGTCGAGCAGCGTGCTCGTTTGCGCGCGAAAGGCGGATCGCCGCACACGCTGCACATGACGGCGACGCCGATACCGCGCACGCTCGCGCAATCGGTCTATGCCGATCTCGACCTGTGCGTGATCGACGAATTGCCTCCGGGGAGAACGCCGATCGAAACGTTTGCCGTACGGTCCGCCCGATTGGATCGCGTGTACCGGTTCGTGCGCACGCAGGTGGCGATGGGGCATCAAGCCTACATCGTCGCCCCGGCGATCGAAGAAGGAGAGAGCGCCCTCACGAGCGTCGTCGCCGAGGCCGAGCGGTTGAAAAACGACGTCTTTCCGGATATCCCCATCGGGCTGCTCCACGGCAAACTGACGTCGCGCGAGAAGGACGCGATCATGCAGCGTTTCGTCCGTGGCGAGGTGGCGGTGCTGGTCTCCACGACGGTCGTGGAAGTCGGCGTCGATGTGCCGAATGCGAGCATCATGGTGATTCTGGACGCGCACCGGTATGGGCTAGCGCAGTTGCATCAGCTCCGCGGCCGGGTCGGGCGGGGCGCGGCCACCTCCTACTGCGTGCTCGTCTATCCCGACGACCGCGACGAAACGGAGCGGCTCTCGATCCTCACGCGCTCCACCGACGGCTTTGAAATCGCTCAGGAAGACTTGCGCTTACGAGGGCCCGGCGAATTCGCGGGCACCGCGCAATCGGGGGTAGCGGATTTCCACGTTGCGGATTTGGTACGCGATTTCGATATCTATCAGATCGCCAAGAGCGCCGCGGTCGCGACCCTGCGAGATGACCCCGGTCTGCATTCCAGCGCGCAGGCGGGGCTGCGCGCGGTGTTGGAGCTCAGGCCATCGACGCGCGCGCTCCTCTATTCTTCGTAAGGGAGGAAGAGGTAGGGCGTCCGAGCCTTCGAAACAGGGCGCTTATGAGATACTGGGTGATGAGAAACCTTGCGGCGCTCGTCTTTGCGTGCGCCTTTTTCGCAACCGCGTCCGGGGCCCACGCGGCATCGCTGGCGGTGACGCGCGCGACCCTGCCGAACGGCCTAAAGGTGGTGGTCGTGAACGACCCGCTCGCGCCGGTGGTCACGACGATCCTCAATTACAAGGTGGGATCGGACGAGCAGAGCATCGCGGGCCAGGCACACGCGCTCGAGCATATGATGTTCCGCGGCAGCGCAACGCTCTCGTCGAGCCAACTGATGGACACCATCGATATTACCGGCGGTAGTTTCGATGCGGACACGCAGAATGCGGTCACCCAGTATTACTTCACGGTTCCGTCTCAATACCTCGATATCGCATTGCGTCTGGAGCGTTCGCGCGCCACGGGGCTCTCGCTCGCGCAGGACCAATGGAATCAAGAGCGCGGAGCGATCACGCAAGAGGTGACGCAAGATAATTCCAACGCGATCTACCGGCTCTTCACCAAGATGCAGAATCGCGTCCTTGGAGGGACGCCTTACGCCAAGAACGGCCTGGGCACCGTCGCGTCGTTCGCGCACCAGATCAACGCCCCGCAGCTCCATGCGTTTTACAATGCTTGGTACCATCCCAATAATGCCGTGTACGTCATCGTCGGCGACGTCAACGGACCGGCGACGATTGCGAAGGTCAAACAGTTGTTCGGGAGCGTGCCGTCGGCCAAATTGCCTACGCGCCCATCCGTTCACCTCGCACCGCTCAAAGCCGCAACCTACCGGGACACCAGCGATCAACCGTACACGGCGGTGTTGATCGGCTATCGCACCCCGGGGTACGACAGCCCCGATTACGCGGCGTCCGAGATACTCAGCGGCGTGTTGAACTCGCAGCGTGCCGCACTATTCGGCCTAGCGGCTTCGGGTAAAGCCTATCAGGCTGCGTACTTCGCGCAGACCTATCGCAAAATCGGCATGGGCATCGTCTTCGCGGCGGTCCCGATCACTACCAAGCCCGACGACGTTGCCGCGATGCTGCGCGGCATCATCGACGGATATCGCAAGAACGGCGTTCCGGCCGCGCTCGTGGAGGCGGCAAAACGCCGCGCGATTGCGGACTTGGAATATAAGGGAAACTCCATCGAAGGCCTGGCCTTCGAATGGAGCCAAGCCCTGGCCGTTGCGCATACGTCCTCACCCGACGCCATGTTGTCGGCATATCGAAACGTCACCGTCGCGGACGTCAATCGCGTGCTGCGCGCATCGTTCGTCAACGCTACCGCCGTGACGGCGTACGCGGTGCCGAAGCTTGGCGGTGCGCTCACAGCCGGCGCGCCCATGAAGCAAGAAGACGTCTCGGTTCCGCCGACGACGCATCAGGAACTCCCGGTCTGGGCGCAGAGCATTCTCGCGCACCTTACCGTGCCCGAGCAGACCCTCGCGCCGAGCGATATGACGCTTCCGAACGGCCTTCGCCTCATCGTCCAACCCGAGCACGTAACGCGCGCGATCGAAGTCTCGGGGAGCATTCGCAATAACCCGCAGGTTCAGGAACCCAAGGGCCAGGACGGCGTTGCCGATATCACCTCCAGTTTACTGCAGTACGGCACCACGACGTACTCTCGTCTCGCGTACGCGGCGCAACTCGATAAGATCGCCGCTACGACCAATACGGGTACGAGCTTCTCGCTCTCCGTTTTGGCCGATCATTTCGATCGCGGCATGCAGTTGCTCGCCGACGAGGAGCTGCATCCGGCTCTCGATGCCGCGGATTTTGCGATCGTCAAACATCAAGAGCTTCAAGGTGTTACCGACGAAGCGAAATCTCCCGATCACCTTGCCGACGTCGCCCTTTCCGATGCGCTCTACCCGCTCGGTGACCCGATGCGGCGCTTCGCGACGCCCGCGAGCGTCGGAAGCATCTCGCTGAACGACGTCGATGCGTGGTACAAGGACACGTATCGCCCCGACCTCACGACGATCGTGATCGTCGGCGACATCACCCCGGCAGCGGCCCGCGCCGCCGTGGAGAAGTACTTCGGCGGTTGGACGGCAACCGGGCCGAAGCCGGCGGTGCTGCCCGGGCCGGTGGCGCTCAACGCGCCCGGTACGGTGCACGTCCCCGCGACCGGCCGCGTGCAGTCGTCGGTTCGATTGGTCGAATCGATCGGGCTGCTGCGCAAAGATCCCGATTGGGCGAACCTAGAGGTCGCGAACACGGCGCTCACGGGCGGGTTCTACTCCTCGTTGCTCTATCACGATCTGCGCGAAGTCCACGGCTATGCCTACGCGATCGGCAGCACGATCGCTGCCGGCCGCGTTCGTTCGACGTACGAAGTCTCGTACGGCAGCAATCCGGAGAACGTCGTTCCGGCCGAACAACAGGTGATTGCGATTCTGGACGGCCTGCAGAAGACGCCGCTTAAACCGGCTCGGCTCTTGCGGGCGAAGGCGATGTTGATGGGCGACGTCCCCATTCGCGAAGCCTCGTATAGCGGCGTCATGAACCTGTTGCTCGATAACGCGCTCAGCGGGCTGCCGCTCGACCAAAACCTGATCGACGCACGCCGCGAACTGGATGCATCGCCGCAGTCGGTTCAGGCATCGGTTGCTAAATGGATCCGCGCGGCCGACTTCGTCCGGGTGATCGTGGGGCCCGGGCCGAAGTAGGCCCGATGGGCCAAATCGGCATCGTCTTCGACATCGACCATACGCTGGTCGTCGATAATAAGCTCGAGCGGGTGGCATTTTTGCACCTGCTCGAGGACGTGATCGACGACGGTGGGCGTGCGCTCGGTTCGCTTTCGGAGGAATCGGAAGCCATCGATGGGCTCCTGGCAAAACAGCGCTCGGGCGGCTGCTCCATCGACGACGCCGTTCGCGCCTTCGTTACCGAGCGTGGCGTCGAAGCGCGGCAGCAGTACGTCGACCGCTTTCGAGCCAAGGCCCTGCGCATGGTCGAGGATTTCGTCGTCCCGGCCCCCGACGCGAAACGCACCCTTACGGAGCTCGGGGCCCGCGGCTACGAGGTTGCGGTGTTGACCAACGGCTGGAATCCGCTCCAGCGCCGCAAAGCCGAGCGGGCCGGCTTCACGGGGACGGTTCTGGCCAGCGGAGATATGGGCATCCAAAAGCCCGATCCGCGAGTCTTTACGGCCGCGGCCGCCGAACTTGGCCTCCCGCCTGCGGACACGTGGTACGTCGGCGACGACCCGAGCTCGGATATCGTGGGCGCGCTGCGTGCGGGCCTTCGAGCGATCTGGGTCGATTGCGAGGGGACGCCCTATCCTCGCGGCCTGCCGCCGCCGACCGCCAGAGTCGCCGCCCTAGCCGACCTCCTCGCATTGCTGCCCACCCCCCTGCCAGCCCGCTAGCCAAGGAGTCCCTTGAGTCCAAAGATCACCGGCGGTTCGCTCGGTAGCCGCAAATTAAAGTCGCCGAAAGGCGTACAGATCCGCCCGACGCCCGGCCGCGTCAAAGAGTCCCTGTTCTCGATGCTGATGGGGCGTATCGAAGGCGCGCGCGTGCTCGATCTCTTCGCGGGAACCGGTGCGATCGGGTTTGAGGCGGCATCTCGCGGAGCGTCGCGCGTCGTCAGCGTCGAGGCCCACCGAGAGACCGCTCAAGAGATCGAAGCTGCCGCCAAGGAACTCGGCATCGCCGGCGTCGTCGAAGTGGTGGCCGCTCCGGCCGAGCGCGCGCTCTATCGCGTGGAGGGCCCGTTCGATATCGTCTATCTCGACCCGCCCTACGCGAACGAGCTTCCGCTGACGGTGTTTCGATTGTTGACCGAGCGTTCGTTACTCGCCGGCGGCGCGGTCGTCATTTACGAGCATGCCGCGAAGCGGATTCTTCCGGACGTACCGGGGTATCGTTCGGTGCGCGAAGAAGTGTACGGCGATGTCGCTTTGGCATTTCTGGAAGTAGTCGGCGGTACGTGACGAACGGATCGCTTCCGCGTCTCACCCGTGCCATTTATCCCGGCTCGTTCGATCCACCGACGAACGGCCACCTCGACGTCATCGAACGCGCCGCCCGGTGCTTCGGTGAACTCATCGTCGCCGTCATCGTCAACCCGCAAAAGCGCGACCCGATGTTCTCGCTCGAGGAGCGCGAAGCCATGCTCTCGGAGTGCGTTGGGCATCTGCCGAACGTTCGCGTCGAGCACTTCCGCGGATTGCTGGCCGATTACGTGAAGCTCCGCGAATCCGACGTCATCGTCAAGGGACTGCGGGTCGTTTCGGACTTCGAAAATGAAATGTCCACAGCGTTGATGAATCGCGCGCTCGCGCAGGTCGATACGTTTTTCCTGATGTCGGATCAGAAGTATTCGTTCGTCAGTTCCAGTATCGTCAAAGAGGTCTTTTTCTTGGGTGGCGAAGTCGACTCGCTCGTGCCGGAACCGGTCTTGCGAGTGATGGCAGCCAAACGCTCCACGCTCCACAGTGCTCGTCGTTAACGGAGGTTGATATGTCGGTCTATCGCGTCTTGGATAAACTCGAAGCCTACGTCCACGAAGGCACCTGGCTCCCGGCCGGGTATCGCGTACTCTCGGAAGAGCGCTTGGTCGAATACATCGAGAAAGTCCGCGCCACGCTTCCCGAAGAGGTCGGCCGCGCGAAAATAATCGCCAAGGATCAAGAACGCGTCCTACGCCACGCGCAAGAAAAAGCACAGGCGATCGTTGAGGAAGCGTCGACCAAACACGACGAGTTGGTCGATCAGAACGAGATCGTGCTGCGCGCGCGCACCACTGCGGAAGTGGTGTTACGCGAAGCCGAAGAGCGCGCTCGGAGAATCCGCGAAGGCGCCGATCAGTATGCCGCCCAGGTGCTGGCCGAAATGGAATCGCGCCTAGCCGGCGCGCTCGGCGCCGTGCAGAAGGGCCGCGCCGCGCTCAACCGCACACCGCAAACCGTCGCGCCGGCGAACGGGGCCGCGCCGCTCGCCGACGCCGCTGCCAAGAGCAAGCGCGCAGCCTTCGATCTACAAACCGCTCCCGAAGAAACGGCCGAACTCGAATCGGTTACGACCTAGCGCGTTAGACCGGCGGCGCCTGCACGTTTTGGGCAAAGGCTTCGAGCCGGGCACGATCGATCGCTTTGACGCGGCCGCGATCGAGTTCGACCGCCCCCGCATTCTTCAAGCGAAGGAGCGCACGCGCCGCCATATCGCGCACGGTTCCGGCCGCTGCCGCAATCTGCGCCTGCGAAAGGTTCTCAACGCCGGGTAGGCCGCGCGTCATGCCGACCGACGTGCGCGCGTAGCCGAGCAGAAACTTCGCAACGCGCTGCAAGACGTGCGCGAACGCGAGATCCGCGATGGTGTCGATCGAGCGCCGCCGCGCCTGCGACGAGCCGATCAGAAAGCCGAGCGCGAGTTCGGCATCGTTGCGCGCCGCGTGAATCACCGCTTCGCTCGGAATCGTGACGACCACGGCATCGGTGAGTGCTTCGGCACGCGTCGTAGCGCCGCCGCCGTCGAACGTCCCGCTCTCGTTGAGCGTATCGTGGGTGAGGCGTTCGCCGATCGTGTGGGTCTTGCCGTCGGGCGAGAGCAGGGTGTAGATCACCTTACCGCTCTTGACGATGCCCAGGTACGGCCACATCTCACCTTCGTCGAAGATCGTATCGCCGGATTTGAAGCTGCGCTCGCTCATCTGGCCCGCGAGCTCTTTGACCGTCGTGCTCTTCGCCGAGGTGAATTGCGTGACGTGGCCGAGGAATTGCTCGCCGTCGGCATTTTCATCGATGCGTTCGAGACGAACCGTCCAGCGGTTGCTGCCCAAATTGCGAGCGTCCCACGAAAAGCGGCCGGGGCGCAGTTGCGCCATTTCGTTGCGCAAGGCTCGCGGGTCGGTCTCTTCGACGATTTCGACCGCTCCTCCGATGGGAAGTTTGTCGAAATTGTCGAGGATCTGCGCGGTCTTGGTCGCAGCGTTGAGCGACCGGGCATCGAGTGTGATGGCGGCGGAACGGTTGATTGGCATAGCCCGCCAGTTTTTGAGCCGCGCACGGGAAAATCCCCCGCGCCGCGCGGAATAGCTCTCATCCATGAGTAAGCCAATCCAGGACGACGATGTCGTCATCATCGCCGGCGCCCGCACGCCCTTCGGAAACTTGAGCGGAGCCCTGGCCGACCTAACCGCCACCGACCTTGGGGTCGTCGCCGCGCAAGCTGCCATTGCCCGCAGCGGGGTACCGACCGAGCGCTTCGACGATGTTGTCTTCGGCAACGTCATGCAGACCAGCGCCGATGCCATTTACCTCGCCCGCCATATCGGGTTGCGGGCCGGGCTTGCGATCGGCGTCCCCGCCCTGACCCTCAATCGCCTGTGCGGCTCCGGCCTGCAGGCCGTTCTCTCGGCCGCCCAGTCGCTGCGGCTGGGAGAGAGCACCTACGCTCTTGCCGGCGGCACCGAGTCGATGAGCCAGGCTCCCCACGTCGTGCGTGGCGCGCGTAAGGGCCTTCACCTGGGGCAGAACGTGCAGTTCGAGGACTCGCTGTGGAGCGCGTTGACCGATTCCTACACCAACACGCCGATGGCGATCACGGCGGAGAATCTCGCTGCGAAGTACGGCGTATCGCGTGAAGCCTGCGACGAACTCGCCCTATCCAGCCAGGCACGGTCGCTTGAATCCCAATCCAGCGGCTATTTCGCCGAAGAGATCGCACCGGTCACGATCGCCGGGCCCAAGGGCACCCAGGTGGTCGTGGATACGGACGAAGGCCCGCGAGCGGGCCTCTCGATGGAGAAGCTCGGCAAGCTGCCCGCGCGCTTTCGCAAGGACGGCGTGGTCACTCCCGGTAACGCCAGCGGCATCACCGACGGCGCCGCGGCACTCGTGCTCACTACCGTGCGCCAGGCCAAGGCCGACGGCCTGAAGTGGATCGGTCGCCTGATCGGCTCGAGCGTGGTGGGCGTGGATCCCGAAATCATGGGCATCGGACCGGCGGTTTCGATCCCGAAGGCGCTGGCCAAAGCCGGCATTCGCGAAAGCGACCTTGCGGTGATGGAAATCAACGAAGCCTTCGCCCCGCAGGTTCTCGCGTGCATGAAGGACATGGGCAGCTCGAACGGCGTCCGCCTCAATCCGCACGGCGGTGCGATCTCACTCGGCCATCCCTTGGGTGCGTCCGGCGCGCGTCTTGCCCTCACCACGTTGCACGATCTGCAGCAACGCGGCGGCGGCTACGGCGTCGCTTCGGCATGTATCGGCGGCGGCCAAGGCATTGCCGCGGTCTTCGTCGCGCAGTGACGTGAACCAGACCCCCATCGACGCGCCGACCGTCGCGCGCAAACCCTGGTTCACGTTTGGGCGAGTACTCGACGTACTCGCCCTCTTGGTCATCGCGTTCGTTCTGTGGCGCCTGTTCGTCGCGCCTCGTTCGCTCAAAGGCGCCGATGCCTATCCCGCGCCGCGCGTTGCTTATCAACGCCTCGACGGCGGTACGTTCACCGTCGCCGACGCGCACGGCAAGGTACTCTTTCTCGATTTCTTCGCGTCGTGGTGCGAGCCGTGCCGGCTCTCGTTACCCCTGGTCGAACGGTACGCGCGAGCCCATCCGTCGGTGGACGTCGTCGCGATCGACGTCGGCGAACCGCGCGCCGTCGCCCTCGCCTTCGCGCGGAAGATGCATCTCGCGAATGTCGCACTCGACCCGCAGAGTCTTTCGCTAGGGTACTTCGGGGTGCAAGGCTTCCCGACCACGGTGGTGATCGATCCAACCGGCAAGGTTCGCGCGAAGTGGAGCGGTTTCAACCCCGCAATCCAACTCGCGATGAGCCACGCGCAAAGCTCGCTGGAAATCGCGCGTTAGCTCTTACCCCAAAAGACGAAGATGCTGATCCCCGCCAAGCCCATGACAAGGACGGTCGCCCATCCCCACGCGCGCGCGACCAGCGAACTGGTCCACTTGCCCATGATTGCGCGACTGCTTGCGAACCATACGACAACCGCCAGTAGCGGCACCGCAACCAACCCGTTGAGCACCGCCGACCAGAACAGCGCGCGGATCGGATCGATGCGCAGAAAACCCATCGCAATCGCCACGATCATTCCCAGCACCAGCGCGCCGTAGAAGCCCGGCGCGCGCGATAACTTGAGGTTGAGGCCTTCCCGAAAATGCAGGGTTTCGGCAGCAACGTACGCCGACGAACCGACGAGCGCGGGGATCGCGAGCAACCCCGTCCCGACCATACCGAGGGCAAAAAGAAGATATGCGAAGCGTCCGGCTAGCGGCGCGAGCGCTTTGGCCGCGTCTTGCGCGGAGGCGATGTGTGTCAGTCCGTGCGCGTAGAGCGTCGCCGCCGTGGTCACGATGATAAAGAACGCGACGACGTTCGAGAAGATCATCCCGATATTCGAATCGAGATGAGCGTCGTCGATCTCGGCTTTCGTGGCCCCGCGCCGCGCGCGCTCGCTGTTGCGGCCCATCGATTTCTCTTCCTCCACCATCAACGATGATTGCCAGAAGAACAGATAGGGCGTGATGGTGGTTCCGAGGACGGCCATCAACGTGGTGAGCCAACTCGCGTTGAAGTGCAACTCCGGCCAAACGAGATGGCGCAGGACGAGCCCCCAAGGCGGATGCACGACGAATGCGGTGATCACGTAGGCAAACAGCGAAATCGTGAGCCATTTGACGATCGCAAAGATCAGCCGATACGAGAAAAACACCTGCGTCACGATCAGCAGCACGCCGAAGAAGACGACCCACGCCAGTTGCGGGAACCCGAGCACCATCTGCGCGGACGCGCCCATGCCTTCCAAATCGGCACCGGCATTCATGATGTTCGCAACGACGGTTGCAAGGGCCAGCGGCACCACCAGCCACATCGGTAAATGGCGCCGCATATTGGTCGCGAGCCCGATGCCCGTCACCATGCCGATGCGCGAACACATGCCTTGGACGACGGCCATCATCGGCGTGGTCAGCAGCACGATCCACAGCATCGAGTACCCTGCGGACGCGCCGGAGACCGAGTACGTCGAGATGCCCGAGGGGTCGTCGTCCGAGGCTCCGGTGATCAGCCCCGGCCCGAGGACCGAAATCCAGCGGCGCCAGCCTTGCGGCTGGGCCGCCTGGTCTGCAACTTCCATTACCCGGCAGCATCCCCGTTTTGCGGCGCGAGCAAACGCGCTATTTGGATTGCCACTCCGGCTTGCGTTTTTCGAGGAACGCGCTCGTGCCTTCGCGGAAATCCTTGGTATCGACGAGGATCCCGAATTCGATCGCTTCGAGTTCCAGCGCGTCGTCGATCGCAAGATGCGCTCCGCCGTTGATCGCTCGTTTACAGGCGGCGATCGCCAGCGGTGCCTTTGCAGCGATCAGCGTGCCGATGCGCTTGGCCTCGTCGAGTAGTCCCGCAAGCGGAACCACGCGTTCCACCAACCCGATGCGGAGCGCCTCGTGCGCGTCGATGATCTCTCCGGTGAGGCAGAGATACGACGCCATCCCTTTGCCGAGCAGCCTGGTCGTGCGTTGCGAGCCGCCGTAGCCGGGGATCAATCCCAAGTTGACCTCGGGTTGCCCGAACTTCGCATTCTCGCTGGCGATCCGAATATCGCCGGCCATCGCGAGTTCGCAGCCGCCGCCGAGCGCGAAACCGTTCACCGCCATGATGACGGGTTTGCGCAAACGTTCGATTTGCCGGGTGACCGATTGACCCATCCGGGCCTGATCTGCTCCCGCACCGGCGTTTTCGAGCGCATTCAATTCGCCGATGTCGGCACCGGCGGCGAAAGCTTTTTCCCCGGCTCCCGTGATGATGACGGCGCGCAGATCTGCGTTCCGCTCGAGTTCCAACAGCGCGAACGAGAGCTCCGCCAACAGCTTGCCGTTGAGCGCGTTCAATACGCTCGGGCGATTGAGCGTGATGATGCCGAGCGGGCCGTCGCGATCGACCAAAATGTTTTCGAACATACCTTCGCTACTCATAGTCGTAGAAGCCCTTTCCGCTCTTGCGCCCAAAGCGACCGGCGAGCACCATGCGTTTGAGCAGCGGCGGCGCGGCCATCATGGGGTCTTTGAACTCGTCGAACATGATCTCGGAGATATAGTACGTCGTGTCGAGACCGACGAAATCGAGCAGCTCGAACGGGCCCATCGGGTAACCGCAGCCGAGCTTCATCCCCTTGTCGATGTCTTCTTTGCTCGCGAGGCCGCCTTCCAAGCATCGGATGGCGTAGAGCAGATACGGAATCAACAGGCGATTGACGACGAATCCCGGCGTGTCTTGGGCGAGGATCGGTTCTTTGCCGAGTTTCTTCGAGAAGGCAAAGAGCGCATCGATCACGTCTTGCGTCGTCGCGATCGTCTTGACGACCTCGACGAGCTTCATGATCGGTACCGGGTTGAAAAAGTGCAGGCCGGCAACGCGATTCGGGCGCTTGGTCTTAGCCGCGAGCTCGATCACGCAGAGGCTCGAGGTGTTGGTGCAGATGATCGCGTGCGGCGCGAGCATGGCGTCGAGCTTCTGAAAGAGCTCGGTCTTGATCGCGACATTTTCGACGATCGCTTCGATGATGAGGTCGCAACCGGCCAGATCGTTGACGTCGGTGGTCGGACGCACGCGCGCGAACGTCGCATCCCGGTCGGCTTGCGAAAGCTTCCCTTTTTCGACAAACTTATCGAGCGATTTGGCGATCGTTGCGACCCCGCGCTGCAGGGGCTCGGGAGCCACCTCCATGAGGACGACGTTGAAGCCTGCTGCCGCGCATGTCTGCGCGATGCCGTTGCCCATGAGGCCGGCTCCGCAGATGCCGACGGTACGGATCTCTGCCACGAGGTGTTCCTTCCCTATTCTTATCGTTGTATAAAGAGCGCAGGTGCTTTCGTTGCGTTGCGGTACAGGCACCTTTGGGGCCTCTACGGCCTGTCGTAAAAGTAGGAGGGGTTCGAGAAGTGCGAGCTGCGTACCACGAAGCACTAGAGGGGACACGACTCGATGTCGTGCGCCTGGGCGCGCTCGTCGGCGATGCGATTCGAATTGCCGTCGAGGCGCTGGAGCGTCGGGACGCGACGGCCGGCGGCCGCGTGGTCGCGGGCGACGACGTCGTCGACGATCTGCGCCGAAAAATTGAATCGCACTGCATCGAACTCATCTGGCGCCAACAGCCGGTGGCCGGAGAGCTGCGCGAGATCGCGGCCATGCTCGAAATCGCGACCGACCTCGAGCGGGTCGGCGACTACGCGGTCGACATTGCGAAGAACGCCATCAAACTCGCCGACCAGACGATGCGCCCGCAGAAGGTGGAGATCGACCGGATTGCCGGCGTCGCGCATGCGATGCTGCTCGATGCCATGCGCGCCTATACCGAGCACGATTCCGAACTCGGCACCGCGGTGATCGAGCGCGACGATGAAGTCGACAGGCTCTACAAGCGCAGCATCAAGCTCTTGCAAGAAGAGATGCAGGCCGATCCGGAGATGGTCCGCGCGGGCACCCGGTATCTGTTCGTGCTGGCGTGGCTCGAGCGGGTCGGCGACCGAGCCGTCAATATCGCTTGGCACACGAAGGACATGATCGGCGAGGCGTGAGTACTACCCCGCTTCCCCGCGATGAGTTTGCCGTAACCGAGCGCTTCATCTATCTCAACCACGCAGCCGTCGGGGTCTTACCGCGATCGAGCGCCGCCGCGCTGACGACGTTCATTTCCGATCACGCGAGCGGCGGCGTGATGGGCGTATTTCCCTACGAAGCGAAGCTGCCGGAATATCGAACGAACATCGCGCGTTTTATCGGTGCCGGCGCGCACGAAATCGCGGTGCTTCGCAACACCGGAGACGGCGCAAACGCGCTGGCCGGCGGCCTCGATTGGCAAGCCGATGAAGAAGTGCTGCTGTGCGGCAACGAGTTTCCGTCGAACGCGATACCGTGGCTTGCGCTACGCGAGCGCGGCGTGCGCGTGCGCTGCCTCGGCGGCGCGAACGTGCGTCTTACGCCCGACGTGCTTCGGCGCGAGATCACCAAGCAGACGCGCATCGTCGCGGTGTCGTGGGTGAATTTTGCGGACGGCTACCGTCACGATCTGGCGGCGCTCGCCGACGTCGCACACGGGGCGGGTGCGCTGCTCTGCGTCGATGCGATTCAAGGCTTGGGAGCCTTTTCGGTGGACGTGCGCGCGTGCGGTATCGACGCACTCTACGCAGGCGGCGCAAAGTGGATGCTCGCGCTTCAAGGCGTGAGCTTCCTCTACATTCGGGAGCAATTGCTCGATCGATTGGGCGTGGCGGCGCCAGGCTGGCGATCGATGGACGATATGTGGGATTTTCTCAACTACGATCAGCCCTATACGCGCGATGCATCCCGGTTCGAGGGAGGCACGCCCAACTTTATCGGCGCGCTCTCGCTGGACCGCGCGATCGACCTGTTCGAACGCTGCGACCGGCCGGCCGTCGCAGCGCACGTTCTGGCGCTGACCGACCATTTATACGACGGCTTGCGGCGCATCGGGGCGACGCTGCACACGGAACGGGGAGAGGGAATCTCTTCGGGCATCGTAGCGTTCTCCTTGCAAGGGGTGCCAAGCGTCGCTCTCGGTAAGGCTATCCAACGCGAGGGCGCGATCACCACGTGGCGGCCGGGCGGGATTCGCGTCTCGCCGCACGGGTATACAACATTCGAAGAGATCGACCAGTTCCTAGACCTCGTGCCGCAGTGTGCGCGCACGCTTCCCGAAAGAGAGTGACCGTGTTTCTAGCCGTCGTGCTTGCCGCAATGCCGATCGTTACGCCCCCCGAAATCGCGGCGGGAACCTATAGCTATCATTCGAGCATCGGCGGGCAACCGGCCGCTACGTCGACGATCGTCGTCAAACGCACGGCGACGAACACCGAGATCGACGAGCAATCGAGCGGTACGATCGGCGGCATGAGCGCGAGCGCGAAAGCGACCCTCGTACTCGGAGCGGACCTCGCGCCCGCATCGTACACGGGAAGCTACGTCGGCGACGGACAGTCGGCAACGACGACGCTTAGCGTTGCGGGTACAACCGCGAGTCTTACCGGGCCAGCCGGGCCACAATCGTTTACGCTGCTCGCCCCGGCCACGCATTTTGCCGTGATCGACGCGGCCCTGCTCGCGGGCTTTATCGCGCTTCCCGCACAGATGCAGGCATGGAACGACGCGCCGATCGATGCGATCGCGCCGATCTACGGCCGCGCGACCCCGCTTGCGACGCTGCCCACGGCGGCCGTCGTTCGCCCCGCCGGCATCGCCGCTAAAGATGTTGCGCTGGCGGTCGGCGGCCCCTATCCGTTCACCCTCTGGTACGATCCCACAACGCTCGTCACCGACGAACTCGAAGTCCCCTCACAAAACATCGTCGTCACGCGTACTCCCTAATCACGCGTACTCCCTAATAAAGAAACGGCAACAAAAAACGACCCGAATCGGGCCGTTTTTCTGTTAGGGCGCTTATCGCGCTAGTAGCCGTTCTCTTTGACGAAACAGGGCGCCATGACGGCGTCGGTCATGCCGTGGATCAGGCGTTTGTCGGCGGGGGCGACGGTCGCTAAGATGCCGCCCAAGCGGGCTTCGTCGCCGACGACGAAGTAGTACGGGCACAACCGCACGCGCGCGTCGAACATTTTGATATCGTCGATCGAGCGGTCGAGGTATGGCATACGAATGCGCTTGCCTTTGTGGAAGCGCTGCAGAATGTGCGGCGTATGCGCGTACGCGGCGAGCGCGTCGTCGATGGTTTTGGCCCACTCTTCCTTGGTGAGGTCGTTGGCGATCTTGACGCCGCGCGATCCCCAGGCGAGCTCGGAGAAACCCGACGGCTTCACGACGTAATCGCGTTCGCTTTTGCCCAGCTCGATCAGCGCGCGCCAATCGCTCACCGGTTTGCCGCCCGCGACCAATCCGCCGATTTGCGCTTGCGGAGGGAGCGGACGCGGATCGAGCACCCAGGTCTTCGGAAAGATCGCCAGCAGCCGTTCGTACGTGGCGTGCCCGAGTTCGGCGCGCCACAACGCTTCCAGTGCGAAGTGATGGAGCAATGCGAACGCGAGCTTTTCCTCGAGTTGCGCTTTCGGCGGCGGCGTGAGCTTGACGCGATTGTGCCGCGCCGCGTAGAGCATCAGCTCTTGCTTGGAGATATTGAGCAGGTCGAAGAGTTCGAAGTTGCGGTAGAGCGCGTCGAGTTTCTCTTCGTGGCCGTCTTCGAAGCGCATGAACAGCGCTTCCTCGGTAAAGACGATCTGCTCCGGCGCGCATACGTGCGCGTTCGCAAGGCCCAAATCGCGGACCGCCTTCACGAGCCACTCCAACTCGCCCCAGTAATCGCCGGCTTCCTTCGACACTACGACCGCGACGGTGGGATTCGCTGTGCCGCTGGCCGCGGCCAGCATCGCGCCGAATCCGGCCGCAATGCCGTTCGAGCCGCCGATGCTCTCGAGCCCCACTTCGCAGTACGCCCGCGTCATCGCGCCTACGAAGCCCATCCCGCCGGGAATGCTATCCAGTTCGGAGGCAATGAAGCCGTCGTCGGTCAGCATCAGGTCTGGGCGAATCACCAGCGGGATATCTTGCTTGAAGCGATTCTGCCGCGCGAGCTTGACGATGAACTCGGGCTTGCCCTGGTCGAGGTACTCCGCGATAAAGGCCGGGGCGGTGCCGCGTGCGCTGCGGTTGTAGAGGCTGTTGAGCCCGCGATAGAACGCCAGCAGATCTTGGCCGATCGACTCGATCTTGGCGACCGATGCGGCGGACAATGCAAACGGCTCGGGGCTGACGCGCCAGGCGATGCGTTCGCTCTCATCTTCGATCTTGAAGAGACCGGGGGGGATCGCATCGTGCAGGTAGCGTGCTTGCTCGCGAGCCGTGGAAAACGTTTTGGAAGCCGTACAAGGCATACGGAAGGCCTACTCCTATCGACAACAGCCGTCGGGAATTTTGAAGTTACTAAACGCGATGTATCTACGCCGCATATCGTGCTAGACGAGGCAAGGGGGCAGAGAGTTGCACCGGGCCGGGCTCACTTGATGGTGATGGCTCCGGGGGTGAGCATCGCGCTCTGAATGCGCACGGCGCCGTCGGACCCGTACTGGAGCGTGAGGTGCAGCGTTCCGGTCAGCCCCAGGCGGGCGAGCGGGACGCTTTGGAGGACGCGCGCCGGCCCCTCGCCGGTCACGAACCGCAGGACCGAGGCCTGCGTGAACGAGCCGCCGGGCGCCGAGTAACTCCCCTCGACCGGGAGGCGCATCTCGCCGCCGCCGGCCGCCGTGGGCGGGCTCTGCACGCAGTAGCCGATGGTTACGGGGGTGCCTCGGACCGTCAGGGTCTCGCGCGAGCAGTGCTGTTGCGCAAACGCCGCGGACGTAACCGAGCCGGCCAGAATCGCCGTCATCGCGAGGCGCGCAAAAATCTTCATCAGTGTCGTCAACGCTTCGCGTCCCGTAAAGGTCGCACCCGCCGTGGCGCGATTGACGCGGGCGGTATGCTTGGGGTGGTGTCCAGCATCGATCTCATCGCCCTCGACCTCGACGGCACGCTCCTCAACCCCGACGAGTCCATCTCGCCCGCCAACCGCGCGGCGATCGCCGACGCATTGGCGAGCGGCGTTCGCGTGGTGCTCGTGACCGGCCGGGGCGTCGATACCCCGGCGCTCATCGCGCGGGACCTCGGGCTCAATCTTCCGGTCATCTGCGCTCACGGCGCACTCACCAAAGACTTCGTGCAGGATAGGGTGCTGGGACACATCCCGGTTCCGCTCCAATACGCCGGCCCCATGATCGAGTACGCCGAGCTCAACGAACTCGCTCTCGCCGTCTACGTCGAGGAGCGGTTCTTTCGGCTCGAAGGGGCGCATAGGTACATGGACGATCAGCAGGGTCCGTCCTGGCAAGATCTTACGAGCTTTACCGAGATTGCCGGGCGCGCGCCCACGTTCATGCGGTTTCTGGGCCACGATTCGGTCGAGGCGATGCGGGAGGCGTTCTCGGATTTTCCGCTCCATTTCAAATACGAGAGCTGGGGCGAATTCGAAGAATGTGCGGTCACCAGTCGCGAAGCCACCAAGAAGCACGCACTCGAGCGCCTCTGTGCCGATCTGCAGATACCGGCCTCGCGCATCTTGGCGGTCGGCGATTCGCGCAACGACGTCCCGATGATGCGCTGGGCCGGAATCGGCGTGGCGATGGGTAATGCTCTCCCCGAGGTCCGCAATGCGGTAGCGCATGTGACCGACGCGAATACTGAAGACGGCGTCGCCCGAGCGATCGAGCGCTATGTCTTACAACCGAAGAACGACCAAGAGAAGAGCGCATGATACAGGGCAGCCCATCCCCCGATTACGAAGCGCGTCTGCGCGCGATCCTCTCCTCGCACGATTGGCAAGCGTTGCGTGAGTTCTCGCGCTCCGAAAACCAAATTCCCGATGACGTCTACGAAAAAGACGGGCATTTTTGGGAGGTGATGCTGCATAAGCTCATCTGCAACCGGCTCGATATGTTGGCACTCCACGAATCTTCGCGCGCGTGGCTCGCGGAGCGCGGGTACTCCAGCGATATCGGTGGGTACTAACGGCATGCGCATCCAGGTTCGCGCGTTCGCGCGCACGCGCGAGTTGCTCGGTAGCGGTTCGCTCGACTTAGAACTCCCCGCCGGGTCGACGGTCGCGGACGCGTGGAACGCGCTCGAAGCGCGCTCGCCCCAATTGCGCGATCTCGCCGCCTCAACGCGTCTGGCGCGTAACGCGCGGATGGTGAAACGCGAAGACGGGTTGGCGGACGGCGATGAACTTGCGCTGCTCCCTCCGGTGGGGGGCGGATGAGCGCGATGTTTGCGATCGTCGAAGACACCATCGATACCGCCGCGCTCGAAGCGGCGACGCGTACCGATGCGTGCGGTGCGGTGGTCACGTTTTATGGGATCGTGCGGGAGCGTGCCGACGACGGCCGCGGCGTCAACGGGCTTTCATACGAGGCCTACGAGCCGATGGCCGTCATCGAATTTGAGGCTATTGCGAAAGAAGCGCGCGAGCGGTTCGGAGACGTGCGCGTCGCCGTCGTGCATCGCGTCGGCGCGCTCCGGATCGGCGACGTCGCCGTGGCGGTTGTTGCCGCCTGCCCGCACCGCGCGCAAGCCTTCGACGCGTGCGAATACGCGATCGACGAAGTCAAACGGCGTGCGCCGATTTGGAAGAAGGAGCACTACCTCGAAGGCGATGGGGAATGGATCTCCAACGACTGCGGACACCACGGGTGAGCGTTGCACTGCATCGCATCCAGGCCGAGTCCAACGGCGTTGCCGTGCTCGAATACCGCCCGCGTCGCGCACGCAACGTTGCGCTGGTCGTCGGGCATGGCTACTCGTCGAGCAAACACAACCTCGATACCCTGTGCGGCTTTCTTTCCAGCCATGGTTTTGCGGCATACAGCTTGGATTTTCCGGGCCATAAACTCGGCGCGAGCGGCGGCGTTCTGCGCGGCATGAACGATTGCATCGATGCGATGGCCGCGACGGTCGCGTTCGCGCGCGAGCGCGCGAGCGGCGCGCCGATCTACACGCTGGGCCACAGCATGGGCGCGATGACGGCCCTCTTCACGGCGGCGAGCGACGAACGGATCGCCGGCGTTGTCGCTATCGCGACGGGTTACGGTCGCCCAACCGCGCTCACGACCCTGATGGCCGCCGGTGCGACGGATTTCCGCTCGTCGTACGTCGAGGGCATCGCGTTGCCGGAACTGGTGGCCGACATCGACGGACGCTACGATAGCGCGCTCGGACGGCTCGCCGGGCGCCCCTCGCTCTTCATCGCCGCAACTCGCGATGCGATGGTGAGCCCGCAGAGCGTCCGCGATCTCTACGAACGGGCGCTCGAGCCCAAGACCTTTGCGAGCGTCGATAGCGACCATACGTTGGCGGGCGAGCACGCTCGCGGTGAGGTGCTGCAATGGCTCAACGCCCTGCATCCGAAGGCGTAACGCTGGCGGGAAGCCGCGAGCTTCGCCGCTACAGCCGTCATCTGCTCATTCCCGAGGTCGGCCTCGCGGGGCAAGAACGCATGGCCGCGGCGCGCGTGCTGGTGATCGGCGCGGGCGGCCTTGGATCGCCGGTGTTACAGTATCTCGCGGCCGCCGGCATCGGCCGCATCGGCGTGATGGACGACGATACGGTCGACGAAACCAATCTGCAGCGACAAACGATTTTCAGCACCGCCGATATCGGCCGGCAGAAGGCGCAAGCGGCAGCGGATCGTCTGCAGGCGCTCAACCCGTTTGTCGCGATCGATCCGATCGCCGCCCGCTTTGACGAGCGCAACGCGCGCGAATTAGTCCGGCTCTACGACGTCGTCGTCGATTGCACCGATCGCTTCCCGATTCGCTATCTCGTCAACGACGCGTGCGTGCTGGAAGGCAAGCCGGACGTGTACGCCTCGATCTTTCGGTTCGACGGGCAAGTGAGCGTTTTCGGCGCGTCCGGCGGCCCGTGCTATCGCTGTCTCTACCCCCAAGCGCCTCCGGCCGGTAGCGTTCCGACGTGCGCCGAGGGCGGGGTGCTCGGCGTTCTGGGAGGCTTGGTCGGCGCTTGGCAGGCGAACGAAGTCTTCAAGCTCGTCTTGGGCATCGGCGAACCGCTGGTGGGGCGGCTCCTCTTGGTCGATAGCCTCGCCGGCAGCACGCACACGGTGCGCTTCGATCGCGATCCCGATTGCGCCGTCTGCGGTACGTCGCCCACCATTCGCGAGGCTTCCGAAGAAGCGCAGGACGACGACACCGTGCGCGATGACGACGTGTTGCCCGGCGACCTCGATCGCGCGCTCGAGAGCGCGCTCTTGATCGACGTTCGGGAGCCGCACGAAGTGGTACTCGGCATCGTGCCCGGCGCGTTACACATCCCCGCCTCGCAACTCGAAGCGCGACTGCACGAACTCGATACCGCGCGTTCGTATATCGTCGCGTGTCGCATCGGTCAGAAATCCCAGTGGGCGCTTGCGCGCCTGCACGATGCGGGCTTCACGCGGGTGCGTCATCTGCGCGGCGGGCTGCTCGCTTACGCCGCCCAATTTCCCGAATTCGGATTTTTCTAAGGATGCGCTACGCAACGTTCGGCCTAACCGGCAGCCGCGTTTCCGTCGTCGGCCAGGGCTCGTGGGATATTCCAGAGCGAGGCGCGCGCGCGAAGGAGGCGCAACTCGCGCTGCGTCGCGGAATCGAACTCGGCATGACGCATTTGGATACGGCCGAGATGTACGGTTCCGGCGCGGTGGAAACGCTGCTCGGAAAAGCGATTGCCGGCCTGCCGCGCGAACGTCTCTTCATCACGAGCAAGGTGCTGCCCAGCAACGCCGACTATGCGGGAACGATCGCCGCGTGCGAGCGCAGCCTCAAGCGTCTGGGGCTCGACCACCTCGATCTCTATCTGTTGCATTGGCCGAGCAGCTATCCGCTCGCAGAGACGATGGGCGCCCTGGAGGCGCTCGTCGAGCAGGGCAAAACGCGTCATATCGGCGTGAGCAACTTCGATTGCGAGGATATGCTCGAAGCGCGCACCTATCTGCGTAGCGTGCCGCTGGCGTGCAATCAAGTGCTCTACCATCTCAACGAACGCGGCATCGAACGCCGCGTTCTGCCCGCGGCCCGGGAACACCGTATCGCAGTCGTCGGCTACACGCCCTTCGGCCGTGGAGCATTCCCTCACGCGGCAGCCGCGCCGGGAGGCGTGCTCGGAACGATCGCGAGCAAACACGGCGTCGGCGTGCGCGCGATTATCCTGGCGTTTTTAACGCGCGATCCGGCGTTGTTTACGATCCCGAAGGCATCCCGCGTCGAACACGTCGAGGAGAACGCGCGCGGCGGCTCCGTGCAACTCGACGAACGCGATATCGCGGCGATCGACGCCGCCTTCCCGGTGGGAGATGACGGGCCGCTCGCCACGATCTGACCCGGCCGCGATCAAAGGCTTGGTCGTCGCAGCCGCGCTCGCCCGCGGGGCCGGATCCGTTGCGGTCGCGCCTGCGAACCCCGACGCCGGTGCGCGAGAGCGCATGCGCGAAGCTTTTGCCCGCGGCGATTTCGCAACCTGGGGCTATGCGGAAGGCTACGCGCGGGCGGCGGCCGATCCCGCGCACATTCTCGCCGGTGCTCGGAGCGTCATCTGCATCGCGCTGCCGTATGCGACGCCGCCGCCGCATCGCGGTGCTCTGCAAGGACGCGTGTCCAACTACGCATGGTCGCAGGACTATCATCATCGCTTGCGCGCGTTGCTCGCCGATCTCGCCGCCATGGTCGACGAGGCCGCGGGGGCTGCCGTTACCGCCATCGCATGCGATACCAAACCGCTTGCCGAGCGTGCTTTCGCGGCCCGCGCGGGCTTGGGGTGGATCGGCAAACACACGAACCTCATCGCTCCACGGGACGGTTCGTTCGTTTTTCTGGGAGAGATCGTCACCACGCTGGAACTCCCGCCGGATGCGCCGCTGCGCAAAACCTGCGGGTCGTGCTCGCGCTGCGTCGATGCGTGCCCCACCGGCGCTTTGCGCGGCGATTACACGATCGACGCATCGCGCTGCATCGCCGATCTCACGCAGCGCACCGATGCGATCCCGCGCGAGTTGCGGGCGATGATCGGCGATTGGGTGTGGGGGTGCGATATCTGCCAGGACGTCTGCCCGCCGACGCAGCGCGCCGGCGCTCGCGGCGACGAGCGCATGTCCGCGATCGATACCACCGTCGCCGCTCCGCCGCTTGTAGACTTGCTGCGCCTTCGAAGCGGCGAATTCAAACGACGCTACCAACGCACGGCGATGGGTTGGCGAGGCTCCGCGGTCTTGCGTCGCAACGCGGCCGTGGCGCTGGGTAACGCGCTCGACCGTTCGAGCGTTCCAGCCTTAGCCGCATCCTTGCGCGACGATCCGCACGCGATGGTGCGGGGCCATGCAGCGTGGGCGCTCGGTCGCATCGCTTCGCCTTCGGCGCTCGACGCATTACGCGAGCGGCGAAGCTTAGAAACCGATGAGGACGTGCGCGGCGAGATCGCGCTGGCATTGGAACCCTTCGTTGGCCGGGCGCCGTTAGGAATAGCATGAAGCCTCTCCTCGCCATCATCGGAGCGTTCGCTCTCTGCCTAGGCCTACAAGGGCGCAGTTCGGCGGCCCCCGATCTACTAGCGCGCATGGCACAAGTCAATCCGGAACTGCATTCGTATACCGCGACGCTACACGCGCACGTGGTGCTCACGACGTTTCCGTTTCTCGCAACCGACCTGACCGGGACGTTCTATCATAAGGATCCCGACCTGTATAAGCTGGAGATCACCGACGGTCTTCCTGGGATCGCGTCGCAGTTCAGCAAGCTCTACCCACACATCGAGCCGGCCTCGCAATGGCGCCGGATCTTCGTGGTGACCATCGTTTCGGACGATAGCGGACATACGATATTCCGATTGGTCCCCCGCAAGCGTGGGAATGTCGATCATATCGACGCGGTGGTCAACGATCGGACTGCGACCGTCACCTCGATGCGCTGGAATTACGATAACGGCGGCTGGGCGACCATGAACGATAGCTATGCAACCATCGGCGGCAACCTCGTGGTCACGAGCCAAACGGGGCACGTCGAGGAGCCCGCCTACAAGGGGAATATCACCTCGACGCTCGATAACTACGTCTTCAATCCGAACCTTTCGGACGCGATCTTTCAAGGCTGAGCACCGCTGGAGCCCGATGGCCACAACCTTCGTCGATCTCACCCAAGCCCCGCTCGCCGATGCTTTTAACCGGCCGATCACCTATCTGCGCGTCTCGGTTACGGACAAATGCAACCTGCGTTGCGTCTACTGCATGCCCGAAGAGGGCTTGCAGTGGCTACGCCGCGAGGACGTCCTGCGCTACGAAGAGATCGTCGAGATCGTTCGGGCCGCCGCGTCGGTCGGCGTTCGCACGATCCGCCTCACCGGCGGCGAGCCGTTGGTACGCCGCGATCTCGATCGCCTCGTGCGCTCGATCGCCGCGGTACCGGGCATCGACGATATCGCCCTCTCCACCAATGCGTTGTTGCTGGAGGAACAGATCCCCGCGTTGGTAGACGCCGGCCTCACGCGCGTGAACATCTCGCTCGACACGCTGCGCCCGGATCGTTTCGAAGCCATCTCGCGCCGTCCGGGGCTCGACCGCGTCTTGCGCGGAATCGACGCCGCAATCGCCGCGGGCCTAGCCCCGATCAAACTCAATTGCGTCGTCATGCGCGGCCAGAACGACGACGAACTCGCCGACTTTGCCGCAATGACCAAAGAACGCGCGATCTACGTGCGCTTCATCGAGGTCATGCCGGTTCATGAAAACCTAAGCTTGCAGCAAGAGACGTACGTTTCATCGGACGAGATTCTCGAACGCGTCGCGACGATCGGCAGCATCGCACCGGTACCTGGGCCACCCGGCAACGGGCCCGCGCGCTACTTCGCATTCGATGGTGCGCCCGGCGCCGTCGGCGTCATCAGCCCGCTCTCGCACGATTACTGCGAACGCTGCAATCGCGTCCGCCTCACCGCCGACGGCCGCTTGCGGCTCTGTCTGTTCGGCGACCAACACATCGATTTGCGCACCCCCGTGCGCGCCGGCGCCACGATCGAAGACCTCGCCGCAACGCTGCGCTCCGCAATGTTCATCAAACCGGAGCGCCATCATCTCAAGCTCGGCGAAGCCTCGTCGCAAATGCGCGCCTTTAGCGAAATCGGCGGGTAGGGGGTAGCTCTCGGTCTTGGGGAGTCTCTGCCGTTGTGGCGGGGACGCACGGGTTTTTCGCATCGTGCGAAAAACCCGGCTCCGTTCGTCGTCGCTCCCGCCATCCTGGCTCCGCTCCTCCTTCACAGGCCCCGCCA